>JAGODF010000035.1 GCA_017998375.1 Spirochaetota bacterium | reverse complement strand
GAGCACCGGGTCGCCCGCGCGTACTATCTCCCGGGCGATGCGCGCGTGCCTGCGGGCGATTTCGGCCACGTCCCCATCCGTTAAGTCCTTGAGGGTGATGGTCGCGTAACCCAGGATTTTTGCCTTCTCTTCCGCCGCCCGCAGCGCCAGCGCGTTCGACGCGATGATGGCATGATGGATTCCCCCGAAGAGGGGATCTCCCGGCTTCGGCGTTTCGTCCGCGCCGCGCTTCACATGCTCACTCACCGGGCGCGGGACTTTCTCCGTGATGCGCCAGCGGTCAAGCACGGCGAGGGCGTCGGCGAAGGTGGTCGCGTCGGGAGAGAAAGGCCCCGACGCGATGGTGCCGGGATCGTCCCCGGCCACGTCGGAGACAATCAGGGTGATTACTGTCGCGGGATATGCGGCCGCCGCGAGCCGCCCGCCCTTGACGCGCGAGAGATGCTTCCTCACCGTGTTGATGTCGCCGATGGGAGCGCCGCATTTCAGGAGAAGGTCGGTCACGGCGCGCTTCTCCTCCAGGGTGATGCCTTCCGCGGGGAGCGGGAGGAGCGCCGAGCCGCCGCCGGAGATGAGCGCGATCACCAGGTCGCGCGGCCCGCATTTCCGCAGCAGTTCGAGCATGCGACGCGCCGCTTCCATTCCGCGCTCGTCGGGCACCGGGTGGGAGGCTTCCACCTGCTCGACGGCACGCAGTTCGTCGAGGTGCCCGTCCTTGACGGATATGATGCCGCCGGTGATCCTGCCGCCGAGGATCTCCTCCACGGCGCGCGCCATGGGCGCCGTGGCTTTGCCGGCCCCGACGACGACAATCCGTTCGATAGCGCTGATATCATGCATCTTCGAACCGGCATCGTTGCGAAGCGTGAGTGTGGTATCACTAAGGAAAAGATGGCGCCGGACCGCGGCGCGCGGTTCCACCGCGGCGATTGCCGCGGCGAGGATCGTCCTGAAATCGTCGCGCAGTTTCAACGGCATGCGCCCATGTCAATCGAAGGTGTAATAGACGTGCTGCCGGGCGAGGCCCGCGAACCCGTACTTGTCGATCTTCTCCTCGAACTCCTCCCAGTTGTCGCCGTAGTGCGTCAGGTACATCTTCTTTTTTATGGGGGCCGGGAGCGCCTTGAGCTCGTCCAGGGGCGCGTGGACGCCGCCGGGGAAGAACTGGCAGTCGTGGAAGATGGCCTCCAGGCTGAAACGCTGGTCGTAATATTCGACGAGGTCCGGGTCGAACCTGGTATCGCTGGTGAACATGATCCTCTCGTCGATGATCACGCCGCAGCTCCAGAAGGAGCTCTGCCAGTCAACGGATGAGTCGGGAATGTGCTTGGTCCGCATCATCTTCAGGTCGAGCGAGCCCATCTTCACGCCGAAGGTCTCCCGCGGGTAATCGGGCAGCCACTGCGGCCGGACGATGTCCCAGAAGTCGGCGAAGGTGAGCATGTCGCGCGCCTCTTCCTCGTTGTACGCCGAGCCGCCGCGGAGCGACATGTCCCAGAGGATGTGCTGGTAGGTCTCGTTGATGATCATCGAGGGCTTCGTCTTGGTCACGTAGCGCGACATCAGCGCCACTTCCTCCAGGCCGCCGATGTGGTCGGCGTGGGAGTGGGTGATGAGATAGTTTTTTATCTTGGTCACCGGCATGCCGAGATCGTAGAGCGCCTGCGTGCACTTGGTGCCGCAGTCAATAAGCAGGTGGTCCGCTCCCTTGATCAAAAGGAGGTTTGTCTGGTAGTTCCTCTTGGTGAACGCGCTTCCCACTCCCACGAAAAAGAGCTCCAGAGCCCCGCCGTTCGTGAGCGCGAGCGGTCGTTTTTCTACTGCTTCTATTTTCATGCGCCGCCTCCCCGGGAATAGTCCAACGAAGGTTTGCAGTATAAGGGGGGCGAGGTATGCCTGTCAAGAGATTATCAACAAAGGGATGATGAAGATGAAGAAACGAAACACCCAGCCGGGAAGGATGATCACCGGGCGTCGCGCCGTTTAGCCGCCTCGGCGATGAACGCGGGAATGAACTTTTCCAGATCGTCCACGATGCCCAGGTCGGCGATCCGGAAGATGGGCGCGTCCGGGTCGCGGTTGATGGCGACGATCTGCCGCGAGTTCTTCATGCCGGCGAGGTGCTGGGCCGAGCCCGATATTCCGCAGGCGATGTAGAGCCGCGGCGACACGGTCTTACCGGTCATGCCGATCTGCGCGCCGTAATCGACAAGTCCCATGTCGCAGGCGATGCGGGAGCCGCCCACCGCGGAGCGGGGGTAGAGGTCTGCGAGTTCCCTCACGAGCTGCATCCTTTCCGGGGAGCCGGCGCCGCGGCCGGCAGCGACTACGACCTCCGCGCCGTAGAGCGCCGCGTTTCCGGTCCCGGACGGGACCTCCCGCATCTGCGAAGTTTTCACGAGGGAGAGGGCGGTTTCCAGCACCGTGACCTTTCCCGGCGAGCGTCCGCCTGCGTCCGCGGGCTGATACGCTCCCGGCATCACGGTGACAACCGCTGACGCGGATGGGACCTCCACATCCTCCCGGACCTTGCTGTGCCAGGCTGTGCGCCTGAACGACCATCCGTCGCCGGAGCTTAATATCTCCTCCGCGCCTGTGACGCACGGGAGCCCCAGCCGCACCGCGAGCGCCGGCGCAAAGTCGCAGCCGCGGGAGTTGTGCGCGGCAAGCACGAGTGACGGGGAAAGCGCGGGGATGACGCCGGACAGCGTTTCCAGGTATCCTTCGGCAGAGTAGTGCTCCAGCACCGGGCTTTCGATCGCCGTGACATCGATCCCGGATTCGCGCGCAAAGGTTTCCGCCGCGCGGGTGATATCGCTTCCCGCGATGAGCGCGACTGCCGGAGGTGATCCTGCCATGCGGAGGGACGCCGCCGCTGCCGCGAGCTCGCGGGAGTGAGCGGACATCACTCCCCGCTCGTGGTCTATCAGTACGATTATGTGATTCATGCTTTTCTTTTCATATGAGTGATTTTGAATGGAGATACCGCCAGAGCTCCGCGGCCATGGCGTCGCGGTCCGCACGAAGCACCGTGCCGCGGCGCGTTTCGGGCGGAACGACGAGGGAGCGGCGTTCACCCGATGATACTGCATCCGGAAGACCGGCGGCCGGGAGCGAAGGTATCTCCTGCGATTTCGCCCTGAGCACGTTGGTCAGCGAAGGGTAGCGCGGGCGGTTGATGCCGGACTGCACCGTGACGAGCGCCGGGAGCGCGAGGGTGAGCGCGTGCCGGGTGGTGCTGTCGATCTCGCGCTCAACGTTCAGTTTCCGCGCGTCCATGTCGCACGCGAGCGACATCACGTGCGTTGCGCACGGAATGCCGAGCAGTTCGGCGGTCATCGGGCCCACCGAGCAGTTGCCGAAGTCCTCCGACATCACCCCCGCGAGGATGAGGTCGTACCCTCGCTGCCGCGCGAAATCCGCGATGAGACGCGCCTTGAGCAGGGGAGACGGATTCCCGGGATGATCGTCCGGGATGTGGAAACCCTCCGCGGCGCCCATGGAGAGCGCCCTGCGGACCGCGTCCTTCACGCGGTCGGGGCCGATGGACACCGCGTCGATCTTCGTGCCCGGATTCCGCTCGGCAATGAGCAGCGCCTCCTCGAGCGCGTATTCATCGTACAGGTTGATACGGTACGCCACCCGCGGGCCGAACTCGAGGCGGGAGCCGTCATCGGCCACCGTGAAGGGCGATTCGGAGTCGGCGACCTGTTTTATGCAGACAAGTATGTTCATGATGTGGCGGTTCACGAAAGTGCGGATTCGAATCCGCGCCTGCTTGATGAATGAACCCGTATACACAATATAAATGGAGAGATGATATCCGGCAAGAAAAAAACGAGCGCTCGCTATATTTTTTTGTTGACGAACCGTACCGTCGCGCGTACCTTGATATCATCGACGATATGAAGATTGTCCAATGAGCACACTCTATCTGATCAGGCACGGGCAGGCGTCGTTCGGGAAGGAGAACTACGACCGGCTTTCCGAAAGGGGCAGGCGGCAGTCCTCGCTGCTGGGGGACTTCCTGGCGTCCCGAGGTGTCAGGTTCGACGCGGTTTACTCCGGCACGCTCGACCGCCATGCCGGAACTGAAGAGGAGATCCGCGCCGCCTGGGCACGGAAAGGAATCTCCCTCCCTGAAGCGAGCCGGATGGACGAGCTCAATGAATACGACTCCCGCTCGATCCTCGAAACGCTGATACCGGAACTCTTGAAAGAGGACGAATCGTATCATGCCGACGCCGCGAAGCTCTTCACCGACAGGAAGGCGTTCCAGCGCGTGTTCGAGGCGGCCATGCTGAAGTGGTCCTCAAGGAGCTACTCGGCGCAGGGCCTGGTCCACTGGGCGGATTTCGTGGGCGGAGTGTACCGGGGCCTTGAATCGATAATGAGGAGGGACGGCCGCGGGAAGAATGTGGCGGTCATCACTTCCGGCGGACCGGTTTCGGTCGCGGTGCGGAAGGCGCTCGGCCTCACCGACGAGAACACCATGCGCGTGACCTGGCAGATCAAGAACTCGTCGGTGACGCGCTTCAAGTGCACGGAAGACACCATCATGCTGGAGTCTTTCAACGAGGTGGCGCACCTGGAGGGCGCGGGAGAAGAGGGGCTTATCACGTACAGATGAATGTAATGAACGTGTTCTCACGCGGAGACGCGGAGACGCAGAGAGGACAAGAATGGAATTAACAACAGATGGACGCGGATTAACGCAGATGGAAAATTGTAAAAAATATCATATCCGCGTGTATCTGCGTTCATCTGCGGTTCCATTTGAAGATTAGCAGCAGAAAACATCAATAGAGGTGCGATATGGATTTCACGGTATCCGACAAGATGAAAGCGATTCTTGAAATGATCAAAGAGTTCGTCGATAAGGAGCTCATTCCCATGGAGAACGAGTTCCGGAGCAAGGAGTTCCGCGAGCTCCTTCCCGAGCTGAAGAAGAAGCGCGACATGGTGAAGAGGATGGAGCTCTGGGGGCCGAACCTTCCAAAAGAATACGGCGGCATGGGGCTGGACCTGATGGACCACGCGCTCGTCTCCGAGGCGCTGGGCCGCTCCCCGCTGGGGCACTACGTCTTCAACTGCCAGGCGCCGGACGCCGGGAACATCGAGATCCTGCACATGCACGGCTCCGAGGAGCAGAAAAAGCAGTACCTGAAACCGCTCATCGACGGAGACATCCGCAGCTGCTTCTCCATGACCGAGGTCGACATGCCGGGTTCCAACCCGGTGATGCTGGAGACCACCGCGGTGAAGGACGGCGACGACTACGTGATCAACGGCCACAAGTGGTACACCACGGCCGCCGACGGCGCGGAGTTCGCCATCTGCATGGCAGTCACCAATCCCGAGAATCCCACCTACCTCCAGGCGAGCATGATCATCGTCCCCACGGACACGCCCGGCTTCAACCTGGTGCGGAACATCCCCGTCATGGGGCACGAGGGGAGCGACTATTTCAGCCACGGCGAGATCATCTACCAGAACTGCCGCGTGCCGAGGAAGAACCTCCTGGGCAAGGAGGGGCAGGGTTTCGTCATGGCGCAGGACCGCCTCGGCCCGGGGCGCATCCACCACTGCATGCGGTGGCTCGGCATCTGCAGCCGCGCCTTCGACATGCTGTGCCAGCGTGCAAACTACCGCAAGATCACGCCCGACGGGAAGACGCTCGCCTCGCGGCAGATCGTCCAGCAATGGGTGGCCGATTCCGCCGCCGAGATCCAGGCCGCGCGGCTGATGACGCTCTACGCGGCGTGGCGGATGGAGACCATCGGGCACAAGGAGGCCAGGGACGACGTTTCCATGATCAAGTACGTGGTGGCCAACACCATGCAGCATGTCATCGACCGGGCCCTGCAGGTGCACGGGGGGCTGGGCATGACCGACGACACGGTGCTCGCGTTCTTCTTCAGGCACGAGCGCGCGGCGCGCATCTACGACGGCGCGGACGAGGTGCACAAGGCGGCGCTGGCGACGCGCATCCTGCGTGACTACAGGGATGGGCGTCGTTGAACACGCGGAAGGACAACGCGTTCGGCGAGTTCAGGAAGCTCGCGCTCCTTTCCATGGACGAGATCTGCCGGGAGATCTACCGGGAGAACCGGGAGACCATCCGGATCAAGAAGGAACACGTGGCGGTGAAGAACCTCGCCGTCATCTTCGACGCGACGCTGAAGCTCTCCGCGCAAAAGGGGTTCCAGGCGATGAGCCTGCGCGACCTCTGCCGCGAGACCGGCCTCAGCATGGGGGCGCTCTATTCCTATTTTACGGGGAAAGAGCGGCTCCTGGACATCATACTCCAGCAGGGGCGGCGCATAGTGAAGAGGATGATGGACGACGCGCTGGCGGACGTTACCGGTCCCGCGGAACGGCTCCACGCCGCGGTGCGGACGCACCTCTACCTCAGCGAGGTGCTCCAGCAGTGGTTCTTCTTCGCCTTCATGGAGACGAAGAACCTGGGTAAAGAGGAGCAGAAGGCGGCGATGGCGAGCGAGCTTTACACGGAGAAGATCTTCATCGACCTGCTCGACGATGGGAACGCGGCGGGAAAGTTTTCAGCGGACAACGCGGCACTCATGGCGGCGGTGATCAAGGCGATGCTGCAGGACTGGTACCTGAAGCGGTGGAAGTACGCGAAGCGTGGTGTCACCGTGGAGGATTACGCCGAGTTCATCGTCGCGATGATCGATACCATGCTGAAGATGAAATAATTTATTTAGTTCACGCGGAGACGCGGAGGCGCGGAGAGGTTTGAAGAAAATCAAAAATGGAAATGAGTGATGCAGGCGGAGGATGAGATGGCACATGTTGACGAACCGGTACAGGTGAGAAGCGGCGAGGAACTGGACGTGCCCCGTGTGAGGGAATATCTTATCGCGAACATCCCCGGACTTTCGGGGGAGATGGAGATACGGCAGTTCCCCAGCGGGTTCTCGAACCTGACCTACCTGGTGAAGATAGGGGACCGCGAGATGATTCTGCGCCGGCCTCCTTTCGGCAAGAAGGCGAAGACCGCGCACGACATGTCGCGCGAGTACCGCATCCTCAAAACGCTCAAGCCTTATTTCCGCTACTGCCCCGAGGCGCTGCTCTACACCGAGGACGAAGCAGTGATGGGCTGCCCCTTCTACGTGATGGAGCGCCTCAAGGGAATCATCCTCCGGAAGAACTACCCGGAAGGTTTCACCCTCACCGAGGGCGACGCCGCGAAGCTCTGCGACCAGCTGGTGGGCGTGCTCGCGGAGCTGCACATGCTGGACTGCAAAAAGATCGGCATGCAGGATTTCGGCAAGCCGGAGGGCTACGTGCGGCGGCAGGTTGACGGATGGAGCGGCCGGTACCGCGATGCGCGGACGCCCGACGCGCCCGACTTCGAGAAGGTGATGCAGTGGCTCCACGACACAATGCCTGCCGAGAGCCCCATCGTCTCGGTGATCCACAACGACTACAAGTTCGACAACGTGGTCCTGAACCCGACGAACCCGCTCGAGATCACCGGCGTGCTCGACTGGGAGATGGCGACCATCGGCGATCCGCTGATGGACCTGGGCTCGTCGCTCGCGTACTGGATCGACCACACCGATCCAAAGGACTACCGGCTGATGCGGATGCTCCCGACGACGGAGAAGGGCATGCTCACGCGGAAGGAGATCATCGACCTCTATTCGGAGAAAACCGGGATAAAGATCGACAACTTCGATTTCTACTTCTGCTTCGGGCTCTTCCGCCTGGCTGTCATCGCCCAGCAGATCTACTACCGATTCTACCACGGCCAGACGAAGGACAAGCGCTTCGAGATGCTCATTTTCGCCGTGGCGATGCTGGAAAAGGCGGCGCTGGCGGTGATTGGGGAGTCGGATTTGTGAAAGGCGGCCACAGAGGCACAGAGGACACGGAGGATTATTAGTTGTTTCTTTACCCTGCAGGCGGAAATCCATTTGTCTCACGCGGAGACGCGGGGAACGCGGAGGAAAAGCATTGAGAGTCATTGTGTCAGGGACCAGGGGAAATATAGAATGGTGAAGAAGAAAAATGGTCATGGTTCGACTCCGCTCACCATGACAATACACGGTATACACCTTACGACAGCAGCACGTCATCCCGAGCGAAGTCGAGGGATGCCATGATCCCTGCGGTCGCTAGTAATGACCTGTTTCTCTGTGCCCTCTGTGTCTCTGTGGCTATAACATTATTAAAGGTATGAACATGAACCTGGAACACCTCTTCTCGCCAATAACTATCAACTCCATGGAACTGAAGAACCGCGCGGTTATGCCCGCCATGGCGACCGGCTACTCCGAGACAGGCGGAATCGTGGGCGACAGGCTCGCCGCGTATCTTGAGCGCAGGGCTGCGGGCGGCACGGGGTTCATCATCACCGAGATCTGCGCGGTGGACCCGCGGGGGCGGAACTTCCCCAACGAGATTGGAATCTGGGACGATTCGTTCATCCCCGGGCTTTCGAGGATCCCCGCTGCGGTGCACCGCCACGGGGCAAAGGCTGCCGCACAACTCCACCACGCGGGGCGCGAAACCATGAAGATGATCATGGGCGAGGACCCGGAGGCGCCGTCAGACGTGCCGAGCGCCGTGCTCCAGCAGCCCTGCGAGGCGATGAGCACGGAACGCATCGCGTTCATGATCGAGGCGTACGCGAAGGCGGCGGGCAGGGCGCGGAAGGCCGGCTTCGACGCGGTGGAGATCCACGGGGCGCACGGCTATCTCGTGGGTCAGTTCTTATCGCCCTTCTCCAACAAGAGGACCGATGCCTACGGAGGCTCCGATGAAAATCGTGCGCGGTTCGCGCTGGATGTGGTGCACGCGGTGAGGAAGGAAGTTGGCGCTGATTTCCCGGTGCTGATCCGCCTCTCCTGCGAGGAGCTTGTCCGAGGCGGCTACGATATCAACTTCATCACATGGCTCGCCCCGCGGCTGGTCGAGGCCGGCGTGGACGCGATCCACGCCTCGGTGGGCGTCTACTCCACGCCGGGGAACCTCAGCATCGCGTCGATGGACACCGAGGAAGGGTTCAACCTGCACCGGGCGCGCGCCGTGAAGCAGTCGGTCGCGGTCCCGGTGATCGGCGTAGGTCGCGTCCACGACCCGCGCATCGCCGATGCCGCCATCGCCCGCGGCGACGCCGACCTGGTGAGCTTCGGTCGCCAGCATCTCACGGACCCGGACTTCATCAACAAGGCGAAGGAGGGGCGCATCGACGACATCCGCTGGTGCATCGCCTGCAACCAGGGCTGCATCGACCGCCTTAACTTCGAGATGAAATCGGCCACCTGCGTGTTCAACCCGGGCTGCGGTCGCGAGTCCAGGGGCGCCGTCCCGTCCGCACCGCAGCGGAAGAAAGTGTGGGTGATAGGCGCGGGCCCAGCGGGACTTTCCGCTGCGCTCGCCGCGTCGGAGCGCGGTCACGCGGTTGAGATCTTCGAGCGGAGGGAATCCGCCGGCGGACAGCTCCATTCGGCGAGCAAACCCCCGCACAAGGAGGCGTTCTGGAAATGGGTGAGTTGGGCGGAGCGCGAGCTCGAGAAGAGGAGCGTTCCCGTGCACGCAGGAATAAAGGTGGGTGATGATACGCTCCGCAAGGGAAAACCGGACGCCGTGGTGCTCGCCAGCGGCGCGGACCCCTCCGTGCCGCCCATTCCCGGCGTTGACGGGCCGCTTGTCCACGACGCGCGCGACGTGCTCGAAGGGAAAGTGGAGCTGCGCTCGCCCGCGGTGGTGCTCGGCGCGGGATATGTGGGCATGGAGACCGCGGACTTCCTCATCGCTCGCGGCATTGCGCCGACGGTTTTGGAGATGGCAAAGGCGCCGCAGATCAACGCCTTCTCCGCGCACGGCTACTGGCTCACGAAGCGCTTCAGGGACGGGCACGGGAAGCTCGTTCTGTCCGCGCGAGTGATTTCGATACGGAACGATTCAGTGGTATATGACAGGGAAGGCGCAGAGGCGAAGCTGGAGGGAGTGGGGATGATCATCACCGCGCTCGGGGCGAAGGAGGCGACGGGCCTGGTCCCGGTACTCGATGCGCTGAAAATACCGTACCTCCAGGCGGGCGACGTGAAGAAGCCGCGCAGGCTCCTCGAGGCGATCCACGAGGGCGCGCGCGCGGGCGAGGAGATCTGAGCATGCATATCTGAAAGCGCGGATATATATCCGCGCATTCCAGCATACGATATCATTCTACAAGGAGAAACCATGAAAGCGGAAGACATCAAGAAGGTGCTCATCATCGGCGGCGGGACCATGGGACAACAGATCGGCGTGTCGTGCGCGATGGCCGGCCTGAACGTTGCGGTCTACGACATCAGCGACGAGGCGATCGAGCAGTCGAAGAAGAGGACGATGAAGCTCATCGGGTACATGGCCAAGATCGGCAAGGTGAAGGCCGGCGAGGAAGAGAAGGTCTTTGGGCGGATGTCGTTCACCACCGACGCGGCCGCCGCAGCGAAGGACGCCGATCTTGTGAGCGAGAGCGTCCCCGAGGACCCGAAGCTCAAGGGGAAGATCTTCGCCCAGTTCAACGCGCTCTGCCCGGAGCGGGCAATTTTCACCACCAACACATCCACGCTCCTGCCGTCGATGTTCGCCGCGGAGACGGGAAGACCGGAGAAATTCGCCGCGCTCCATTATCACGACATCCGCCTCACCAACGTGGTGGACGTGATGCCGCATCCCGGCACCTCGAAGGAGACGGTGGAGCTCGTCCGCGATTTTGCGATCCGCATCGACCAGAACCCGATCGTGATGCACCGGCAGAGCCCCGGGTACGTGTTCAACTTCATGCTCTCGGAGCTCTTCAAGACGGCGCAGACGCTCGCCGCCAACGACGTGGCGACCCCGTTCGACGTGGACCGCGCCTGGATGGGCGTCCTCCACGCGCCGATGGGACCCTTCGGCATGATGGACAGTGTGGGACTCGACACCGTGTACCATATTACCAACTACTGGGCGGAGCGCCTCAAGGACCCGCAGGCGCAGAAGAACGCGGCGTTCATGAAGCAGTACGTCGAACGCGGTGAGCTCGGCCAGAAGACGGGCAAGGGAGTCTACACCTACCCGAGCCCCGAGTTTACGCGCCCGGGATTCGTGAAGGGGGAATACGGGAAGTAAAGGATTTAAGGCATCCACAGAGGCACAGAGACACAGAGGGCACGGAGGAAGGACGGGTTTCACGCGGAGACGCGGAGGCGCGGAGAGATGGTGTTTTAGTGCCGTTTCTAAATGGCATCGCATTCTGGTCGCAGAAAAACAAAGTGGCGGAAACTAAAAGTGACAATGGTATCGCCTTTGAAAGCATTGTTGAACGTTTTATAAAACCTCTGTGCCTCTGCGCCTCTGTGGTTAACATAGTCTTATAAATGGAGCAAAGCATTGATATCTGATTTTACACCTCCGTTCTACCTGAAGAACCCGATGCTCCAGACGTTCCTTTCGAGCAGCGGGCTCAGGAAGCTGGGGCGGGATGATATGGATTGCGCCGCGACGGAAGTGGTCCTCGACGCGGGCAGTGGCGTGCGGATGCAGGGCTTTCACTCGAAACGCGACAATGCGAAAGGACTCGTGATCCTCATCCACGGCTGGGAGGGAAGCGCGCAGTCTGCGTACATCATCTCCACGGCGCGTTACTTCTACCGAAACGGATACGATATCTTCCGCCTGAACCTGCGCGACCACGGCGAAAGCCACCATCTGAACGAGGGGCTCTTCTACGGCACGCTCATTGACGAGACGCACGCCGCGGTGAGGAAGGCGGCCGCCCTGTCGAACGGGAACCCGGTGTTCCAGATGGGTTTTTCCATGGGCGCGAACTTCTCCCTGCGCGTCGCCTCGCGCCACGGGAAGGAGCCGGTTCCCGGGCTGGCGCACGTTCTCGCGGTAAATCCGCCGCTCGACCCGCACCGCGCGACAGTGAACATCGACCGCATCGGCGCGATACGCAGATACTTCATGAAAAAGTGGAAGCGCTCGCTCCGGAAAAAGCAGGCGCTCTTCCCGGCCCGGTACGATTTCTCGCGCGAGCTCGAGATGGGCACGTGCATGGAGATCACCGAGTCGCTCATCGGGCGGTTGACCGACTACGGGAGCGCGGATAACTATTTCGTCGCCTACAACCTCACGAAGGGATGGCTAGATACGATAAAGGTCCCCACGGCGATATTGATGTCGCGTGACGATCCTTTCATCCCGGCAGATGATTTCCGTCGTACTGCAATGGGGCCGGGGATCAGGCTGATGATGCAGGAGTTCGGCGGTCACTGCGGCTACATCGACGGTCCGAGGCTCGGTTCGTGGTACCAGGGCCTCGCACTGGAGCTTTTCGAACAGCACGGGATGATAGAAAAGGATAAACCACAGAGACACAGAGGCACAGAGAAATAAATAATTATCCTTTCTCTGTGTCTCCGTGCCTCTGTGGTTGCTTTTCCCGGATAGTTTTGACGGTAATTGAGATTTTTTATATAGGAAGACAATTTCAATAAGGAGAAACATCATGGATTTCAGTCTGAAAGATAAGGTCGCTATCGTGACGGGAAGCAGCAGGGGGATCGGCGAGTCGATCGCGAAGACCTTTGCCGAGCATGGGGCGCAGGTAGTCCTTTCCAGCAGGAAGATCGAGGGCCTCACCGAGGTGGAGAATAAGATCACCGCAGCCGGGGGGAAGGCCGTGTCGATCGCCTGCCACAACGGGAACATGGGCGACATCGAAAAGCTCTTTGCGCAGGTGAAGGAGCGCTTCGGCGGGGTGGACGTCCTCGTGAACAACGCGGCGACCAACTTTTACTTCGGCGACGTTCTCAACGCCACAGAGGCCGCATGGGACAAGACCATGGAGGTGAACCTCAAGGGCTACTTCTTCATGAGCCAGCACGCGGCGAAGATGATGATCGAAAGGGGCGGCGGCTCCATCATCAATGTCGCCTCGGTCAACGCGATCCGCCCCGCGCTGATGCAGGGGATCTACTCCATCACGAAGGCCGGCGTGGTGAACATGACCAAGGCCTTCGCAAAGGAGCTGGCCCCCTACGGCGTGCGCGTGAACGCCATCCTTCCGGGCCTCACGGAAACGAAGTTCGCCGCGGTCATGACATCGAACGAGGAGCTGATGGAAAAGGTGATCCTTCCCACCATCCCGATGAAACGTGCTGCGCAGCCGGACGAGATGGCCGGGGCGGCGCTCTACCTTGCGAGCCCGGCGTCGAGCTACGTGACCGGCGCGACCATCGTGGTGGACGGCGGCGGGCTCGCCTAGTCAACGCGCGTGGCTGTCTCATATAGCGCTTGAAAAAAATGCCCCTTCCCGGTACGGTACTATCGCCGTGTGGCTGCATACCTGATCGGCAAGGGGCATCTCCTTGATCAACGCCGCATCGAAATTACTGCTGCACCTCTTTCTCCCGGGCATGGATTCCGAACTGGGTGTGCTGTCGGGATCTGACGCTTTCGCCGTGTCGTCGCTGGAAGTTCTCGATATCCTGCCCTCGTATGACAGCACTCGGCTTGAATTGGCAATGGGCACCGAATCCGGCGAGCACAAGATCACCGCCTGGTTTTTTGACTTCGAGGATGATGTAGGCCCGGTTGTCACGCGTTACGCGGGAACCGTCCCCGCAGCGCTCCAGCACCGGGCGGGGCTTGTCCTGAAAAAGAAGCTGCACGTGCGGGCGGTAGTCCACGAACGTGCAGTGGATGCAGGGACCGCGGAGGTGGAACGCTGCGCGGTAATCCGTATGCTGGGCAGGGGGGGCATCTCGGATCCCTGCATCCGCATCTGCATTCCCTTTTCCACGCTGGGACTCATTTCGGCGGATCTCGCTTCATCGCCAGACGAAGAATCGCTTGAAAGGGCTATAATCGATTATTTTTGCGAGCCTTCACGGCTTTTTCCTGACCTCGGCACGATGCTGGACGTGCTGGACAACAGGGAGATCCAGGATCTGTTGTACCGGCTGCAGAAGAACCGCCTCCTCTCCACGTACCAGATATGCCTCATCATCGCCGCCTTCCCGGGACATTCCCTCCGTGTAAGGCGCTGCATCTCGGCAAACACCGCGAACGACGTAACCGAAATGATGAGCTCACTGAAAAGGAATAGGTCCGTCACGAGGAGGGACCTCGCCGGCGGCATCTACTCGGTGGAGGAGGCTGTCTACTGCCTGATGATGCGCGGGGTTGATTTCGGGAACGCGGCGTTCCTGCGCGAGCACCGGGCGATGGTGGCTTCGATCGCGGACATGGAGACGCTCATGCTTTTCGATTTCGCCACGTGGCTAAAACGGATGGAGGATGATGCGCTCCTCTACCATGTGCTTGCGGAGACGGGTGACCGTGATGTCGCGCGGGCGCTTTCCGGAGCTGGCGAAATCGCCGTATCCATCATGGAGCGGAACATGTCCTCTAATAAAATATCGGAAATGCTGGATCTCGCGAAAAATCCCTGCACGATGGATGAACGGATTGCCTCCCGCTGCCGGCTCGTGAAGACATACAGGACCCTTCGTGTGAGAAAGCGCAACTGGGGCGCGGAAAGTTTCGAATACCTCCTCAGGTGCGTGTCACATCCGCGTGATTTCAGGCGAATCCTGATGGCAGCGGGATGGTTCGCCATATCAACGGCTCTCAAGGGGGCAAAGCCCGACTCGGTGAAGAGGATGACCGATCAGCTGCCCGCGCCGGCGCGGTTTCTCATAGAGGACGTGTTGCGGGGAGTTGTCAATCCGAACATCATTCACGACGAGCTCCAGGTGGACGCGGCGCGGAAACGCTGCGTTGAAACAATGCTTCTCCTGGTGGAGGATGGCGCGATCGCGCTCGATTCATAATGAGGATTGTGTAAAAAGTGGTTGATGAATTCCCGCCCCCGGTACTATCCTGTTAGCAGGTTCTTCCTGCTGTTTGCGGGAAATATTGTTCATCACAGAAACAGACATGGCGCAGGAAACATTTCAGAAACCCCTTGCCCTCATACTGGCGGGTTACGACAAGCCCGACCGCAAAACGATGATCAGGCGGAAGAAGCAGATCATCGAGGCCTACGACGGCGATGAGATTTTCATCGGCAAGAACAAGTTTCTACAGGATCTCGCCGGCAAGCCAGTCATACAGTACATCCTGGACGCGGTCCACGGCGCGCGCAGGAACGGACAGCCCCTCTACGAGAAGATCTACGTCTACAACGACGTGCAGAACTTCACCGACGTCATCGACACGAGAAAATACGACAACCTGGTGGTGAAGCAGATGACGAAGTCGGTAGGCGGGCACTGGAGGGATTTTTACTTCAATCACGCGGAATACGGCCGGCGCGTTGACCTTTTCTTCGGCGACACGCCGCGGGTCACCTCCGCCGACGTGGAGTGGATACACGGCGAATATGACCGCATTCTCGGGAAGGAAAAAGACCTGCGCGGCGTCACATCGCACGTGGCCTTCAGCATCGTCGAGTACGAGGACATGAAAGACGACAACTGGCTCCCGCACCGCATCAGGTTCATCAAGCACGGGCAGAATCGCGGCAAGCTCAAGGCGTTCGTCGGCTTCGAGAACTTCCAGGCGAGGGTGGGGAACTCCACCGCGATCATCAAGCACCGGTCGATGGACCAGGTGATAGACCGGGAAGTGGTGAACTTCTTTTACAACCTGCGCAAGGCGCTCACCCCCAACACTTTCTCAAAAATACTGTATTACTTGTGGAAAGCGGGCCGGATGGACGTTATCGGCCAGGTGAAAAGAAAATGCCTCGGGGAAGAGCATTTTTACACCTCGTTTCTCGCTGTCGCGGAAAAAGTGTACAAGATTGACCTTTCCGGCTTTGGCGGCTACATTTACCATATAAAGAAAAACGCCGCGCACTGGGAAAACGATATCGACGGACCAAAAGACCTCGCCGCGTTCAGGGAACGCATGCACGCCGGGAACGCCTCCCGCCCGGGATTCAAAAAATAATTATTACACATACAAATCAACCTGCACAGCGAAGATGTTTTTTTAAATAGAAAAAATACTGACTGGCCGGTTTTTTTATTGACAAAATTAAGGATTAAAAATAATAATATATCAGGGTTGTATGAGTGAATACTCGCTCATAAAATAAATAAAAACAACTTCACGTACGGGGGTATCTTGATGAACACGGTTATCAGGAGCATTTTTGCCGTGCTTATGGGGGTAGTGTTAGCGAGCAGTATGTCGTGGGCGGGCGAGGTCGATGATTACCAGTCGAGCTGGGAGCACAGGGCTCATGCGCTGCAGCGCCAGGTAGACGGTGATGCGCCGCTGTCCGACGTTCTGTTCCTTTCGACGCACAATACGTTCAACGCCGCGGCGTATACCACGGCATTCAGTTACTGGGACCCGAACCATTACTACTCGATCTTCGATCAGCTCAGGATGGATATCCGCGAGATCGAGCTGGATGTGCATTACTATTTCAGCATGAAGGGCTGGCCGTGGCAGTGGAAAACGAAGCTCTTGCTTTCCCACGCTCAATCCAATCACACGGGCGCAAGCGCGTATGACCGTGAGTTCGCGCAGGGATTGCAGGAAATCAGCAACTGGATACGGCGTCCGGAAAACGCGAACGAAATACTCATCATCGACATCCAGGACGAGATGGAAGGAGAGTATGACCTGGCGGTCGATATCATCAGCGGCATAATCGGCGACCTGGTGTACCGTCCTTCCGGTCCCCAGGGGCTGTCGATGGACCTCACCAAGAACGAGATCCTCGCCACCGGGAAGCCCATCATCATTATATCGGGAGGCGCCAACCACGCGCGGTGGAGGCAGTGGGTGTTCACCGGAGTGGGGAACTATTCGCATTTTCCGCAGAGCAATCCGGAGAATTTCCGTCCGTATCCCGACTGCGGATTCAGCAGGGACGCGTACGACAACTACCTGGTGCGCTATTTCGAGGACCGCACCAACCTGAGCGCGATGTTCAGCGATCCGGGCGATCCTATCACCCCCGACCTGGTCAGCCAGATGGTCGTCTGCGGCGTGAACCTGATGTCGATGGACAAGCTGAAACCGTTCGACGGTAGGCTCCGCAACGCGGTCTGGAGCTGGGACGTGAACGAGCCGAACGACTATAACAACGAGGATTGCGCGGAAATGTGGGGCAACGGGCGCTGGAACGATGCCGCCTGTACGGCCGCACGGCGCTTCGCATGCAAGAACACCGATACGGGAGAGTGGCGCATCACGCAGAAGGCGGGAGCCTGGGAGGAGGGCGCGGCAGCCTGTTCGTCCGAAACCGGCGGCGCTTTCAAGTTCGAACTCCCCGTCAACGGCTACGAGAACCGGAAGCTGGACGAGGCAAGGAAGGCCGCGGGCGCGTCCTCGGTGTGGCTCAACTTCTCCGACCAGGCCTCCGAAGGCGTCTGGGAGAAGGGTGAATCGGACGTTGCCGCCGCGGCGGAAACGGAGGACTTCCCGGGAAACGTCACGGAACAGGATGATACCGGCGAGGCATCGGGCGGCGCGGTGAATCCCGCGGTCATGGGATGCGGCCAGCCGGCGCAGGCGTCGATAGGCAGGGTGACCGTATCGACCGCCATGTCGAACGCGATGGGACTTCTCGGAATGATGCTGTTACCACTGGGCGCCGTTGCCCTGGCGAAACGTATACGAAGACGTGCGTAAGGACTTACAACGTATCACTTACACCAACACACAACCATCATTGCGAACGGCGCGGTTTACCGCGCCGTCTTTTTTTATCCTTGGAAGGCTTAATAATTGACTTGCCTTTACCAGCCTGCCTTGTATACTGATCGGTGCGTTGAAGCGACGCTACACGGCCATGACATCGATCATTACCACCGTTCTCATAGGTCTTTCAGCAATAGCCGTGCTGCTGTTCATCTATTTCACCTACCTTTTTTTCAGACTCCGGATGAACCGGCTGTATCTTGCCTGCATGACCCTGTCCCTCGGCGCAGTCGTATACATATCCTGCAACATCGCCCTGTACGCCAGCCGGGACGTGGCGGCCTACCTGTCGATAGTCCAGGTGCAGATGTACGGCACCTACCTGTATCACATGGGTTTGCTCTGGTTCGCGCTGCTTGTATCCGGGACATCACTCCGTTTCCTGTACCCGGCGGCGGCGTATATCGCACTCTTCCTCGTGGCGAGGCAGGTGGAGCCGGGCATCATCTATTCCGCCGTGAGGGGGCTCGGAACCCATCAACTTCCCTGGGGTGAAATCCTCACCGTTCTCGACGCCGATTCCGGGTTCTGGGTATACCTGTACGAGGCGGGATACCTCTATGTCTATGTCGCCGTCCTGGCATGCGCGGTGAAAGCCGCGAGGTCAGCGGATGCCCTGAAGGGGAAGTGGTTCCTCGCGGGATCGGTGACGCTGTTCCTCATTGCCCTGTACGACATCGCCGTGTTCAATTTCAACCTGCAGTGGCCCTTCCTCGGGGAGGCTGGCTTCATCGCGATGATCGTCATGCTGGGATTGGTAATATCGAACGACGTGCTGCGGTCGGGAATGCTGGCGGCGAAGGTCGCGGAAAGCGAAAGGAAGCTGAAGGCGATATTCGACAGCACGTTTCAGTCGATAGCGATCATCGGCGCCGACGGGACCGTCCTCGAAGTCAATGACGCCTGGGTAGCGTTTACCGGAAAACCGAAGGCAAAGATCATTGGGGAAAAGATATTCATAAACAGTTTTATCGACCTGGTGGACAACAACTGGGCGCAGGTGGAAAGGGCGTTCCGTCGCGCGGCCGGGAACGAGTTTTCCCGGGGCGTCATCCGGTTGCGCGACTCCCGGGACGTCGTGCGCTATATCGATTACGATTTCAAGCCGGTTCTGGGCGACTCGGGTGAAGTGGAAATGGTGATACTGGAGGGCAGGGACGTATCCGACATCAAAAAGGCGGAGGAGAAGATGCTACTGAACGCCCAGGAGCTCGCCGCTGCCAACGAGGAGCTTTCTGCGGCGAACGAGGAACTGGAGTCCACCAACGAGTTCATCGAGGCGCAGAACCGCCAGCTTCTGGAAACCCAGAAGTCCCTGGTGGAAAGCGAGACCTA
>JAGODF010000034.1 GCA_017998375.1 Spirochaetota bacterium | reverse complement strand
TTCAGCCTGTCCGTTTCGGCGCAGGACTCGACCAGCCGCTGGATGTGGTCCACCGCGTGGATCAGGTTGGTGTGGCGCTCGTGGAGCAGGGGCGAGTTGTTGAAGGAGCGCACCTCGCCCAGGAACTTCTCGGACCTGTTGAGTGAATAGCGCGCCGTCTCCAGGACCTCGCCGGTTTTTTTCACCGGCGTGATGCCCCGTATCACCTCGACCAGGTGGGTGATGATGTATCCGCCGATGTCCGCCAGCGCGCGCCGCGCCGATTCCAGCGCCACCTGCGGGACCTGGAGGACCGACGAGTCGAGGTTCCGGGTGAACCCCGGGCCGCTCTCCGGCAATATGCGGACGATGAGCGCCGCGAAGCGCGGCATGACCGGCAGGATCGCCGCGGCCCCGGCGAGGTTGAAGAGCGTGTGGAATGCCGAGAGGGTGATGACGTTGTCCCCGCCGCCCAGGAAGGACGATACCGCCCGCGCGGCGGCGAGGAAGCCCGGAAGCGAGAGGAACACGACCATACCGCAGATGACGTTGAACATGATGTGGGACAGGGCGGTCCTCTTTGCAGGCGTGGTCGCGCCTATGGCGCCGATGGCCGCGATGAACGTGGTCCCTATGTTCTGTCCTATGGCCATGAGTGCGGACTGTTCAAGCGACAAAGTGCCGGCGTTCAGGGCCGCCAGGGTGGCCGCTATCGCTGCGCTCGATGACTGGGTGATGATGGTCATGGCGATGCCCACGCCCACCAGGGAGAGCTTCGCCGCGAGTGTCGTTCCCGTGAAGGACGCGGGATCGAGCAGCGAGGCGATGCCGGACATCCCGTCCTGGAGCATGTCGATACCGACGAACAGCATCCCGAATCCGGCGAGGATGTTGCCCGACGCGGCAGCCCGGGGATTCGAAATGAGTTTCAGCATCGCTCCCGCGGCGACGAAGGGATACGCCATGGTGCCTATGTCGAGCTTGAACCCGAGGTAGCTCACGATCCAGCCGATGGTGGTGGTGCCCACATTCGCGCCGATTATCACGCCGATCGATTGCTCGAAGGTGATGAGCCCGGCGCTCACGAAGCCTATGGTCGCGAAGGTGGTGGCGCCCGAGGAATGGATCATGGCGGTAATGCCCGCGCCCGTGAGGAACGACGAGACCCGCCCCCCGGTGAAGCGGCTGAGCGCCTTGCGCAGGGAGTCCCCCGCCAGGGTTTTCAGCCCGTCGGTCATGAGCGTCATGCCGAGGAGGAAGAGCCCGATACCGCCTGTTATGTGAAGCGCCGTCTGGATCGACATGATGTTGTGCCGGAGCGGTAGCATCCGCCCTTAACGAATTATAGCCTGATATCGCCGCCGTGTCGAGAAATTCTCCGCGGGAAGCGCCCGGTCAGCGCGTCCGCCTCGTGTCCTCGAGGATGCCCACGGTCCGGTTTTGCGCGGTGAAGTATCTGTCCAGGGCGTCCCTGATATCGGCCTCGCTCACCTTCTTTATCTCTTCCAGGTAGGTGGCCAGGTAGCGCCAGTCGCCCATGACCGTCTCGTAATAGCTGAGATAGCGCGCCACGCCCATGTTCGACGCCAGGTTGAAGACCAGCGACGACTCGATACGGTTCTGCACTTTCAGCAGTTCCCCGCCCGAAAGGTCCTTCTTCAGGCGGTCGATCTCCGCGTAGACGGCATTCTCGAGGTCCGCCGCCGTGTGGGGCGGGCGCGGCGTGCCCGATATCACGAAGAGGCTGTCGTAGCGCGCCCCGGGAAATCCGTTCCACGCCGAGATGGACGACGCGATCTTCTTCTCGAGCACCAGCGACGAGTAGAGCCGCGAGGTCTTCCCGTCCGAGAGCAGGTTCTCTATCATGTCGCAGACGTAGTCGGCGCGGTCGGGGAAGGTCGGCTTGTGCCAGCCTATCACCAGGTGCGGGTTCGACTCGAAGCGCACTGTGAAGCGGCGCTCGCCCTTCTGCTCCGGTTCCCGTATGGCCACGGGCGCCGGAGCGGGTCGCTTCTCCATGCCGCCGAAGTATTTCTCCAGCATGTTCATCGTGGCTTTCGTGTCCTGCCGGCCCACCACGGTGATGGTCATCCGCTCGGGAACGTAGTTCGTGTAATAGAAGTTCCGCACATCCCGGATGGAGAGCGCCCGTATGGACGATTTCCATCCGATGACCGGGTGGCGGTACGGGTGCGCAGTGAATGCCGTCGCGAGGAACTGCTCGTAGAGCGTGGATACGCCGCTGGATTCCGTGCGCATCAGGCGCTCCTCGTAGACCGTGTCGCGCTCGGTGTAGTATTCCCGGAAGACGGGATTGCGGAGCCGCTCCGATTCGAGGCCCGCCCAGAGCTCCAGCTTCGAGGACGGCAGTTCGATTATGTACGACGTCGAGTCGTCCGAGGTCCCCGCGTTGAAGCCGACGCCGCCGTTGACGGAGTAGATCTTGTCGTAGCGGTCGTCGGTGACGTACTTCGCGTGCTCCTTCTGGAGCTCCTTCAGCTCCTTCTCCAGGTGGGGGATGCGGAGGTTCGCCGGGTTCACCAGTCGGAGGCGGTCCAGCGTCTCGCCCACGGCCTCGATCCGGTCCAGGACCTTCTTCTCGGCGGCGTAATCGCTGGTGCCGATCTTGTCGGTGCCCTTGAAGAGCATGTGCTCAAGCAGGTGCGCCGCCCCGTTGGTCGAGTAGCTCTCATCGACCGACCCTGTCCTGAACGATATGATGAGCGCCAGAGTGGGCGCGTAGCCGCGGTTCATCATTAGCACCCGCGCGCCGTTGCCCAGGCGTCCCGTGACCACTTTCTCCCTGAGAAAGGTCGCCGTGTCTTTCGCGGTATCGGCCCGCGCGGGCGCCGTCACGAGAAGGGGAAGGGATAGTATGATACACACTGTAGTTCGCGCGATGTTCATTGCCGTTACCTGCCGATTGATTTCCGCGCCGGGACCAGCTTCGCGGTTATGTCGATATACGCCGCGCCGCCGGTGACGGAGCCCGTCGCCGTGACGTAGTCGGCGGCGCTGATGAGGTTGTAGAGCAGGCGGTTCTCGCCGTAGAGCGCCAGGAGCGCCATGGTTTTCACCACGCTTTCTTCATTCAGGTTGAGCCGTACGTGGGAGAAGATTCCCGGGGTTTTCGCCGCGCCCGGCGCGGTGTCGCACGCCTCCGCGATGCCCAGCCGCGGCGCCTCCAGGCCCGACGCCAGGAACTCCTCGCTGTTGCTGATGAAGATGCCGCGCTCGTCCACGGCGTAGACGGTTTTCCTGCCCCGGGCGTCGGTGGCCACGAGTGCCTCCACCTTGCCGATCTCCGTATCGTCCGTGTCGCTGGCGCGCTTTTCGACCTCCCTGAAGAGGGAGCGGCGCATGTCGCGCACTGTCACCGAGGCGTCCTTTTCCA
The DNA here is from genome assembly GCA_017998375.1 of Spirochaetota bacterium. GTDB lineage: Bacteria > Spirochaetota > UBA4802 > UBA4802 > JAGODF01 > JAGODF01. Next base: position 15,799 of record JAGODF010000034.1, on the reverse strand, counting down.
CGAAAAGGAGGAAATCGTCGTGGGCCCCCTTCGTCGCGCCTTTCCTCACCTGGAGGTTGATGCCCCTGCCGGAGCGCGGCAGAAGCTCGCGGTAAAAGTCGAGACCGTAGTATCGTTCGAAAATATCAAGCCCCCCCTTCACGGCGCCGCACAGCGGGGAATCCTTGCCGGAACACCGCCCGGCGATAGCTTTCAGGTCGAGTTCCAGATGAATGTAGAAGGTCGCGTTTCCAGGGCGAGGGCAGGGCGAGGCGCCGCCGGGCTTCAGGGACTCGATGAGAGGGGCGGAATCAGGCAGCGCGGGGTCCGGTACCAGGACCAGGCGCCCCGACAGCGAGTCCCCGATCCGTTCCAGGCGCACCCCGGCATAGCGGAGGCCGCTTTTTTCCGCGGCCCTGTCCGCGGGAAATCCGTCCCGGCTGAAGAGAACGAGCCCGTCCATGGAACCGAGCTTTGACGCGAAGTCGATGAACGACGCCTCGACGGCCATGGAGCCGCCGGTTTCCGGCGCGTCGCCCAGGTCGAGCGCTTTGCGAAGCAGGTCGCCGCTCGACGACAGGAGGAAATAGTGCCCGTCCGCGGCGTAGAAGATGTCCTTCTGGACCTGGAAAGTGGCGTGCTTCCCGTGGCGCGTGATGGCGGGAGCGAGGTCCGCCCTGCCTTCCCCGGAGCGCTGGAGGAGTTTCGTGAAGGTGTAGGGGAAGCTTCTCCCCGTGGTGACGGGAAGAAGGGCGAGATACCCGCGCGTGTCCCCGGAGGCGTAGCGCGCGAGCCCCGCTGGCTTCGCGATGTCGATGCCGGCCTTTTTCAGGGAGGCGGCGTCGGTCACGTCGATGCCCGACTTCAGCTTGAAGTCCGCCATCCACTTCGCCAGCGGATCGTCGACGCCGTCCGCCACGCGGTCCCGGTAGAGGGCGAGGGCGCCTGCCAGGACTGGCGCGCCTGCCGCGCGGACATAGAGCCCGGCACCGGCGGGGACGCGTGAGTCGAGGCCCGGAGCGGCGGCCTGCGCAAGGAGCGGGAGCCCCCGCGCCGCCAGGACCATGGTTCCGGCGAGAACGATCGCCCCCGTGATGTAACGCGTCATTGCCGTCATCGGACCTCGAAGCGCGCGGCCTCCCGGGCGAGAAGATCTTTCAGGTGGCGGACGATATCGTCCTTCTTAACCTTGTCGATGGACTCCGAGGAGCGGAGCTTCACCTCGATATCGCCGTTCTGGTAGTAGTTCTTTCCCACGGTGACGCGTACCGGCGCGCCCACCATGTCCGCATCGCCGAACTTGAAGCCGGGGCTGAGCTTCCGGTCGTCGTAGAGCACCTCGATGCCGGCGCCGCGCACCAGGTCGTAGACCTCGTCGGAGAGGCGCACCTCCTCGTCGGACTTGCCAAGGCTCACCAGCCACACCGAGAACGGCGCCACGGTGACGGGCCAGCTGATGCCGCGCCCGTCGTGGTGCTGCTCGATGACGGTCGCCATGGTGCGGTTCACGCCTATGCCGTAGCAGCCCATGATCGGGTGCACTGACTTGCCGTTTTTGTCGAGCACGGTGAGGTTCATCGACTTGGAGTACTTGTAGCCCAGCTTGAATATGTGGCCCACCTCGATCCCGCGGCGCGCCTTCATGGCGGCGGCGCATTTCGGGCAGGCGTCGCCTTCGACGGTGAGGGCGATATCAGCCTCTTCCTTAATAGTAAAGTCCCGCCCGGGATTCACGCCTGAATAGTGGACGTCTTTCCTGTTGGCGCCCGTGATGCCGTTCGATATTTCCTTCACGCCGACATCGAACACCGTGCGTATTTTGAAATCGTTCACCGGGCCGGCGAAACCGACCGGCGCCTTCGTCACGTCGACCACGGTTGCGTCGGGCGCGAGCTCGAGCTCCGCGGCGCCGAGGAACCCTTTGAGTTTGTGTTCGTTGATGTCGCGGTCGCCGGCGATCACCGCCATCACGGGCTTGCTGTCCGCGACGTAGATGATGCTTTTCAGGAACTTCCCCGCGCCGCAGCCGAAGAACTTTACCAGGTCGTCGATGGTCTTCACGTCCGGCGTGGCGACCTCCTTCCTCTCCGCGGGCGCCTCCTTCTCGGGCGCGTCCGGGCGTTTGAACCCGGCCTTCTCCTGGTTGGCGCGGTAGCCGCACGCGTCGCAGAGGAGGAGCAGTTCCTCCCCGATCTCCGACGGGACCATGAACTCCTCGGACTGGCTGCCGCCCATGGTGCCGGTATCTGCCTCCACGGGAATGGTCTCCAGCCCGCAGCGCTTGAAGATGTTCCGGTAGGCGACGCGCATCGCCTGGTACGATTTCTCCAGCCCCTCCTCGTCCATGTCGAAGGAGTAGGCGTCCTTCATGATGAACTCCTTGCTGCGGATCACGCCGAAGCGCGGGCGGATCTCGTCGCGGAACTTCGTGTTGATCTGGTAGGCGTTGAGCGGCAGGTCCTTGTAGGACGAGATGATGGAGCGCACCGTGCCAGTGAACGCCTCCTCGTGCGTGGGTGCCAGCGCGTACTCCAGGCCGTTGCGGTCCCTGATGCGGATCATCTCCGGTCCCATCGCCTCCCAGCGGCCCGACTCCTTCCAGAGGTCCGCGGTGGTGAGCTCGGGCATGAGGAACTCCAGCGCACCGGCCGCGTCCATCTCCTGGCGGACGATGTCGGTGATCTTCCTGAGGACGCGAAGCCCCAGCGGGAGGTAGACATACATCCCCGCCGCCTCTTTCCGCGCCAGGCCCGCCCGAATCATCAGCCGGTGGCTGGCGACCACGGCGTCGGACGGGTCCTCCTTTAAAGTCGGCACGGGGTAGCGGGACATCCTCATGGCATAACCTCGGGAAAATGAATATGATGGAAATCAGGTTTGCGCGGAAAGGAATAATGTCAAGTAAATATATTGAGGCACACGCGTGTGATGGAGTATCGAAATTTCATTGACTTAAATAAAGAAACACGTCATACTTCCGATATTCGCGCAAATCGGCGCGTTCCCCCGTGAAACAGAAACGGCAGGATCATAGGAGAATACTTGGGACTCCAGTGCCATGATGTGATGATTCGCAGCATAACCGGTTTGATAACCGCGCTGCTGATGATGCTTGCCGCGCATTCGGCCGCTCCCGTCATGGCGAACGGCACCGGCGAGGTGTACGCCACCTGGTATGCCGGAGAGTTGGCGGAAAGTCCGCTTATTAATTTCGAAGATCATTCATCTTCAACAAAAGGTTCGGCGACAGTCGGCAAGTGGACTGCGTTTCTTGCACCGGCCGCCGCGTACCTCGGCCTCTCCGCGTACATGCGCGAGTCCCGGCACGGTGAAGATCCCCGCGGGAATCCCATGGCGGACTGGAGCGCCGCGGCCGGCGGCACCATTGCCGGCGCTGTCGCGGCATGGCTTCTCTTTGCGGGTATCGGCGGGGGCTTCGGCTACAACTCGACCGGGCAGGGGAACAGCTGCTTCATGAGCCTCTTCATTCTGGGTGGTCTCGCTGGAGGAGGGATTGCCGGGTACATGCACAGGGAGACCGTGGCGGAAAACAGGTTCCTATACTATGGAACGTCGGGCCTTGTTGCCGCCCTGCTTGGCGCGACGGTCTGCGCGGGCTATGTGTTCCTGTGGTAACAAAACCATGCGCAGGATGGTTGTCCTGGATGAAGCCCGGTACCTCATCGCCGGAAACTCTTATCTCGATGCAGGAGAAGCTCGATGCTCATGACCCTCGTGCACAACGTGACGCTGCTGGTCGCCCTGAGCGTGCTGTGGACGCCAATTCTTCTCCTCAGGAAAAGCTACCCGAATCTCTACCGGATTCTTTCCGGGATGCTCTTCGGCTTTTCCGCGATCCTCGCGATGATGACGCCGCTGAGATTCTCCGAGGGTATCATCTACGACGGACGCTCGATCGTCATCGCGCTGTCCGGGCTGTACGGGGGAGGCATCGCGTCGCTCGTCGCATCGCTCGTGGCAGGCGGGTACAGGATCTGGCTGGGGGGGAACGGGGTCTACGCGGGCGTCGCGTCGGTTGCCGTGTCGGCGCTCATAGGCCTGGCGCTGCGCCGCGCGTACCGGAACCAGCCGGCACACATACCTTTCCGGAACATCGTGATCTTCTCAGTTGCCGTGCACGCCGCTGTCCTGCTGTGCCAGCTTCTCCTCCCCTGGCCCCTCGGCCTCGAGGTGATGAAAAACATCGGGCCGGTCTACCTCGCGGTACTTTCGTTCGGACTCGCGACGATTTCACTTTCATTCGCTTCCATAGAAACAAGGACGATCGCGCTCCAGCAGCTTCACGCGAGCGCGGATTTTTTACAGGACGTGCTCAGCGTCAGTCCCTCCGTGGTGTTCAGCCTCGATGCCGACAGCGGGAGCATCGACTGGATAAGCCCCAACGCGGGGGAAATCCTCGGGTACGAGCCGTCGGAAACCATTGAGGACGGATGGCTGTCCCGGCAGATCCATCCCGGCGACAGGGAGAAGTTCGAGTCAGCCATGCGCTCGCTGCGCGGTGGCACCGCGGAATCGTTCGAATGCAGGTTCCGCGGCAGGACCGGCGGCGACATCTGGCTTGACGTGAAGCTGAGGCCGCTCCCGGGCGACCGGGGCACCGCCGCGCGCGCCATCGGCGCGTTGAGCGACATCACGCGCAGGACCAATCTGGCGCGCCAGCTCTCGGAGAGCGAGGAGCTCTTCCGGCTGATGTTCAGCAACGCGCCGGTGGGGATATTCGCCTTCAACGCCGGGGGAGCGATAACCGAGCTCAACGAAAACTTCATCTCGATAATCGGTTCGTCGCGGGATGAGCTGCTCGGCTATGACGTCACGAAACTTCCCGACCTGAAAGTCGCGGATGCGGTGTCGCGATGCCTGAACGGGGAAACGGTCGTGTTCGAGGACGCGTTCGGCTCCATGTCCGGCTCCAGGTCGACGCCGGTGAGGGCGATATTTTCCCCGCTCGTCATCGAGGGGGAAACGGTCGGCGGCATCGCGATCGTCGTGGACGTGTCCGAGCGGATCAGGGTCGAGGCGCAGCGCCGGAAGCTCGAGGAGCAGCTCCGCCACTCGCAGAAGCTCGAGGCGCTGGGAAGACTCGCCGGCGGGATAGCCCACGACTTCAACAACATGCTCAGCATCATCTCCGGTTACACCGAGCTGGTCCGGGAGAAAGTCAGGGCGAAAGAGCCGGTGGAAAACGAGCTCGAGGAGATCCTCCACGCGGTCCAGCGCAGCACCGACATCATACGGCAGCTGCTGACGTTCACCCGCCACAAGAAGGTGGAGCCGGAAAAGCTGAACCTGAACGACCTGATCGGGCAGACGGGGAAGATGATATCCACGCTGGTCGGCGAGAACATCGAACTGAGGCTCGAACTCGCGCACGACCTTCACGATACGTTCATCGACCGGGCGATGTTCACCCAGGTGCTGACGAACTTCGCCTCCAATTCGAAGGACGCGATCGGCGACGTGGGGGCGATCACGATCGCGACGGGAAACAAGCGCCTGGACGGGGAGTTCCGCGCGAACCATCCCCTGGCGCGGCCGGGCGATTACGTGGTCATGCGGTTCTCCGACGACGGCTGCGGCATGGAAACGGCCATGCTCGAGATGATTTTCGAGCCGTTCTTCACCACGAAGGAAGTCGGCAAGGGGACGGGGCTCGGTCTTTCGATCGTGTACGGCATCGTCAGCGAGTTCAACGGCTTCGTGACGGTCGAAAGCGAACCGGGCAAGGGAACCGCATTTTCCGTGTTCCTGCCGAGGTTCAGCGAGGAGAGGGACCTGGCCGTGAAACAGGAGGAGATGGTTCAGAAAAACCCGGTGCCGAAAAGGGTGTTCGTGGTCGAGGACGACCCGGTCATCCTCGAGGTGCTGAAGAAAATCCTGGGGCACCTGCACCAGAAGGTGGAGGCGTTCGGGAGTCCTGCCGAGGTCATCCGGTACGCGGAAAATCACCCGATGGACTTTGACATACTCATCAGCGATATCATCATGCCGGGCATGAACGGCAAGGAGCTGTATGATCGCCTGAAACCGGCGATGCCCGCCCTGAAGGTCGTGTTTATCTCCGGGTATTCCGACGGCATAATAGAGGGAATAGGGGAGCGGTCGGCTGATACGTATTTCATCCACAAGCCGTTCAGCATCGACGACATCAAAAGGGCGCTCAACCATTTTGAATGATCCGGCATCGCCATCATCAACCTGTTTTCCCAAACCGTTTCACATTGAGTCGGGGAGGGTCGCCGGGGAATTTTCAGCGGGAACTGCCGGTATCGCTCGCAATTCATCTTGACAACGGGAACATCGCGGATGATATTTGGCGAATGTCCGCGCTGACCGCACATGAAAAGATATATGCCGCAGCCACATCGGTAGCCGCGGCGGTGTTCCTGACCGGTTTCAAGATCGTCGTGGGCATTCTCACGGGGAGCCTCGGGATCATGGCGGAGGCGGCCCATTCCGCGCTCGACCTGGTGGCGGCCCTCGTAACGCTCGTCGCGGTGAAGATCGCCGACAAGCCCGCGGACTCCGATCACACCTACGGGCACGGGAAAGTGGAGAACCTTTCCGCCCTCTTCGAGACGCTGCTCCTCCTGGCAACCTGCGTGTGGATCATCTGGGAGGCGGTGGAGCGGCTGCTCTTCACGCACGTGAAGGTCGAGGCATCCGTCTGGGCGTTCATCGTGATGATCGTGTCCATCGTTCTAGACTACTCCCGCTCCAGGATCCTCTACAGGACCGCGGAAAAATACAATAGCCAGGCGCTCGAGGCGGATGCGCTGCACTTCAGCACCGACATCTGGAGCTCGTCGGTGGTCATTCTCGGCCTGGTTTGCATCAAGATCGGGGATTTCTTCCCGTCACTGGAGTTTCTCCACGACGCCGACTCCGTCGCGGCACTGGGCGTCGCTGTCATCGTTATCGTGGTGAGCGTCAGGCTCGGGATCAGGACCGTCCACGCGCTCATCGACACCGCCCCGCGGGGCATGGTCTCCCGTATCAAAAGCGAGGTGGAATGTGTGGAAGGCGTGATCGATTGCCACAACATCAGGATACGAAACTCGGGTGCCGACGTGTTCATCGACGTGCACGTCCTGATGGACGGCGGCGTATCGTTGAGCGTCGCGCATGAGAGGACCGAGAGGATAGAGGAAGCCATCAGGCGCATCGAACCCCGCGCCGATGTCACCGTCCATCCCGAGCCGAACGAGGAAAAACGGAACGGCTGACCCGCCGCGGGCCGGTTTCGGCAAAATCCGCATTTCTGCTTGACAAATGTTACCCGCCGCGGATCGTGTCACGAGGTACTGTTCGGCAGATGACTTTCGACAGGGGAAACATCGGGTATCTCATCGCCTTCATTCTCGTGGGAGGGATCCTCGGATCGGCCCTGGCCCACCTGGCGGTGAAGCTGGCCCCGTCCCTGGCGATACTGACGCAAAACCTCACGGCGCCCATCGGGTTCAACCTGGAAGTGCTGAGCTTCAGTCTCAGGCTCAACATCGGCTCCGTGGCCGGCATGATCGCCGGCACACTGCTGTTCAGAAAGGCATAGTGCCGCACCCGCGGCTATCACGGGCGTTCCGGGGACAGGATCCCGTAAGCGGACGCTGACGAATTAAACCGGCCTGAGCCGGTTGCTGCCTTCCTTGAAGAGAGCGTCGATTCTCGTACAATTGGATTGTGGACGGAGCGCGCCCCGCGCGTTCCGTTGTAAGCATATCAGGTGCCGCGTGCCGGAGAGGGACATTTCCGCTTCGGCGCCGCGCATTCTCTTCGGCACATACTCCCCGCTCGAAGGGGAGTAGGGGTGGGGTGATGATATCACCCTTCCCCGGCCCTTCCCGTCAAGGGGAGGGGGGCCGCCGGCATGGCAACATGTATCCGGCGCTCCGAATAACATTACGATCAGGGGGTAACGTCCTTGTCAGTGGTATCAATGAAAGCATTGTTGGAATCGGGTGTCCATTTCGGTCACCAGACGCGTCGGTGGAATCCCAGGATGGCGCAGTTTATTTTCACCGCGCGCAACGGTATCCACATCATCGACCTTCAGAAGACCATGCAGCGCCTGAAGGTCGCCTACAGCGCGATGAAGGAAGTGGCCGCGGAGGGCGGCAGGATTCTCTTCGTGGGAACCAAGAAGCAGGCCCAGGCGGCCGTCGTGGAATACGCGCAGAAATGCGGAATGTTCTACGTTTCGGAGCGCTGGCTCGGCGGTCTTCTCACCAACTACCACACGGTCAGCAAGTCGATCCAGAGGCTCAAGGAACTTGAGAAGATGGAAGAGTCGGACAAGTGGGACGCCGAGACCAAGAAGGAGATCCTGGACCTCAAGAGGGAACTCGCGAAGAAGAAGAAGGTCCTGGACGGCATCAAGGACATGGCGAAGCTCCCCGACGCTCTGTTCGTCATCGACCCCAAGAGGGAGGACATCGCGATACAGGAGGCGCGGAAGCTCCGCATCCCCATCTTCGCGGTGGTGGACACAAACTGCAATCCCGATGAAATCGATTTCCCCATACCCGGCAACGACGACGCCATCAGGGCCATCGCGCTCTTTCTCGACGTGATGTCGCGGGCGATCGTGGAAGGCAAATCGGGCGGACAGTCCGAGGAGGAAGAGGTCCTCGAGGACACCGGCGAGGAAGCGGCGGGCGAGCCCGGCGAAGCCGCGGTGGAAGAGGGCGAGCCCTCGGAAATCCGCAGCGAGATAGAGGCGAAGGAAAACTACAGGGAAAAGTACCAGGAACAGTACGGCGCCCTCGAGGAAGACGATCACCGGAAGTGACGGGCGCGTATCATCAATATACGAGACAAGGAGCATTATAGTGGCTGATATTACGAGTGACATGATAAAGGAGTTACGTGAGAAGACCCTGGCGGGGATGCTTGACTGCAAGAAGGCCCTGACGGAGTGCGGCGGCGACATGGAGAAGGCGGTGGAGTACCTGAGGAAGAAGGGGCTCTCCTCGGCGGCGAAGAAGGCCGAGCGCACCGCGAAGGAAGGATACATCACCTCCTACATCCACACTAACAACAAGGTGGGGGTCCTGCTCCAGCTCAACTGCGAGACCGACTTCGTGGCCCGCAACGAGGAGTTCCGCAACCTGGCGAAGGAGATCGCCATGCAGATCGCGGCGATATCTCCCCAGTACGTGAGCTCCACGGACGTTCCCGCCGAGGTGGTGGAGAAGGAAAAGGAAATCTACCGCGAGCAGATGAAGGACAGCGGCAAGCCCGCCAACGTAATCGAGAAGATCCTCGAGGGCAAGGTGAAGAAGTTCTATTCCGAGGTGTGCCTCCTGGACCAGGAGTACATCAAGGACGGCAAGCTGACCATCAACGACCTGCTGAAGAACATGGTCGCGACGCTCGGCGAGAACATTTCGGTCGGCAGGTTCGAGCGCTTCCAGATCGGGAAATAGCATGGAACCCGGGAAAGGCGGCGGAGTACGCTACGGGAGGATTCTCCTGAAGCTGAGCGGCGAGGCCCTCTCGGGAGGAGAAGGTTTCGGGATCGATCCCGGGACCGTCAAGGAGATCGCCCGCCAGATCGGCGAAGTCTACGGCTTGGGAGTGCACATCGCCATTGTCGTCGGTGGGGGGAACATCTTCCGCGGTGTTACGGGCAAGGCGCTGGGGATGGACCGCGCCACCGGCGACTACATGGGAATGCTCGCCACGGTGATCAACTCCCTGGCTGTGCAGGACGCCCTGGAAAAGCAGGGCGTCCCCACCAGGGTGATGACCGCCATGGAGATGCGGTCCGTCGCCGAGCCGTACATCCGGCGCCGCGCCATGCGGCACCTGGAGAAGGGGAGGGTGATACTGCTTTCCGGCGGCACCGGAAACCCGTTTTTCACCACCGACACCGCCGCCAGCCTCCGCGCCATCGAGATAGGCGCCGAGGTGCTGATGAAGGCGACCAAGGTCGACGGCGTCTACGATAGCGACCCGGCCCGCAACAGCGACGCCGTGAAGCTTGATACGATATCGTACCTCGACGTGATCAAGCGGCAGCTCCGCGTGATGGATCTCACCGCCATCTCCCTCTGCATGGACAACGGTCTGCCCATACACGTCTTCAACCTCTTCGGCGAAAATTCCATCAGGCGGATAGTTACCGGGGAGTCGATCGGTACGCTGATTTCGTGAATTATCCAAGGAGAAACCCATGGTAGAGGACATCATAAAGGACGTGGAGGACAGGATGCTCAAGAGCATCCGGAACCTCGAGAAGGAGTTTGCCACCATCCGGACGGGAAGGGCCAACCCGGCGCTCTTCAGCGGCCTGCGGGTGAGCGTGTACGGCTCGGAAATGCCGCTCAACCAGCTGGCGACCATATCCTGCCCGGAGCCGCGCCTGGTGGTGATTCAGCCCTGGGACCGTTCGAACCTCCAGGAGATCGAGAAGGCCATCCTCAAGTCGGACCTCTCGGTGAACCCCAACAGCGACGGTAACCTCATCCGGATACAGATACCGGAGCTCACCGAGGAGCGCCGCAAGGAGTACGTGAAGCTCGCCCGTCAGAAGGCCGAGGAAAGCCGCGTGGCGGTGCGGAACGTGCGCCGGGACGGGAACGACATGATCAAGGAGCTCGAGAAGGACGGCGAGATATCCGAGGACGAATCGAAGGGCGCCACGGCGCGCATCCAGAAGCTCACCGATAAATTTATTGACGAGGTGCAGACCCTTACTAATAATAAGGAAAAGGAAATCACCAGCATCTGACCGCGCCTTTTAATGAAAGATTACAAAGCACTGCTGGATCCCGGAAGGATCCCCGCCCACGTGGCCGTCATCATGGACGGCAACGGGCGCTGGGCGAAGAAGAAGTCCCTCTCCCGCATCGAGGGGCACCGGCGGGGCGCGGAAACCGTGGAGCCCGTGGTGGACGCCGCGGCGAGGATCGGTATCGGCCATATCTCCCTCTTCGCCTTTTCCACGGAGAACTGGAGCAGGCCCAGCGAGGAAGTGAAGGGACTCTGGCGGCTCCTGGAGTATTTCTTCGAGTCCCGCATCGGGTCCCTGGGGGAAAAGGGCGTGAAGGTAATCTTTTCCGGCACCTTCACCCGCCTCCCGGCCTCGACGGCGCGCCTCATCGCCGAAACGGTGCGGAGGACCCGGGGCAACAGGAAAATCACGCTCAATTTCTGCATAAACTACGGCGGCCGCCAGGAACTGGTGGACGGCGTGAACTCGTGGCTGGCGGGGGGCAGGCCGGGCGGGAAGCTCACGGTGAAGAAGATGGGCTCCCTGCTCTACAATCCCGCCCTTCCTGACGTGGACCTGATGATCAGGACCAGCGGCGAGTACCGCATCAGCAACTTCATGCTCTGGCAGCTGGCCTATGCGGAGCTTGTATTCATGGACGTACTGTGGCCGGACTTCACGGCACGTCACCTGTACCGCGCGGTGTACGAATATCAACAGAGAGAAAGGAGATTCGGGGGACTATGAGCGATGTGAAAAAAGCAACACTGACCAGGATCATGAGCGCCGTGGTGGCGCTCCCGCTGTACATTTTCTGCCTGTATACCGACCGGCCCTACAACATTCCCATCTTCGTGGTGTCACTTATCATCACGCTGGTCTGCCTCCACGAGTATTACCAGATTTCCAGGCGCGACGGGGAGCAGCGTCCGTACATGGCCTTCGGCTTCACTGCGGCCTTCGCGGTCAACGTGCTGATGTACTTCTACGCCTTCGGCGGGCTGCGTTACGTCAGGTCGTTCGACGCGCGCGCGCTTTTCATCGTGCTGGCGCTCTTCACCGCGGCGGTGCTGGTCTACCAGGTGTTCTGGAGGCCGCTCAAGGGGGGGATATACTCGCTGGCCGTCACGGTATTCGGCGTCATCTACATCGTGGTGTTCTTCTCCCATATCATCCTGATAAAGGCGCTTCCCGGCGGCTGGTACTATCTCCTCATTCTGAACATCGTCGTGATGATCAACGACACCATGGCGTATTTCGGCGGGGTGCTCTTCGGGAAGCACAAGACGAACTTCCCCGCGTCGCCCAACAAATCGTGGGAGGGCTATTTCTCCGGGCTCCTGTTCAGCGTCCTGGCCATGGTGATCACCAACCAGGTGTACATCAGCTTTTACGGCGTAACGCTCTTCTCGATGATGGAATCGGTGTTCCTGGGAATCGCCTTGAGCGTTCTGGGGCATACAGGCGACCTGGTGGAGTCAGCCGTCAAGCGCGACGGCGCCATCAAGGACTCGGGTTCCATCATACCGGGGCACGGGGGCATGTGGGACGTCTTCGACGCGCTGATCTTCACCATGCCGCTGTTCTATTACTACCTGGTGATCAGGGGCGTCATGTAGGGCGCGATGCGTTCCCTCACGCTACTCGGCTCCACGGGCTCCATCGGAATCTCCACCCTGCGGGTGGCGCGCGCCCTGGGCGGCGAGTACCGCGTGGCGGGCCTCGGTTGCAAGTCGAACCTGGCGGTCCTCGAGGAGCAGATTCGCGAGTTTTCTCCGGCAGCCGTCGCGGTCTCCTCGGAAGAGGCGCTCCGCACGCCGCGCTATCGGGAAATCAGGAAGAACAATCCCGGGGTCGAGTTTCTCGAGGGCGATGAGGGCACGGTCGCGCTCGCGAAGCGCGACGCCGACGTGCTGGTATCGGCCATCGTGGGCGCGGCGGGACTCATCCCGACACTGGCAGCCATCCCCCACGTGGGTCGTATCGCCCTGGCTAACAAGGAGACCCTCGTGATGGCGGGGGACCTCTTCATGGATAAGGTGCGGGACCACGGCGTGGAGCTGGTGCCGGTGGACAGCGAGCACAGCGCCGTCTTTCTGCTTCTCGACAGGCTGGACCGCGCGGACGTGAGGAGGATCATCCTCACGGCATCGGGGGGGAGCCTCCGCGGAAAGGGCAGGAAGGAGCTCGAGACGGTGACGCCCGCCGAGGCCCTGGCGCATCCCACCTGGGACATGGGGAGCAAGATCACCATCGACTCGGCGAGCCTGATGAACAAGGGCCTGGAGGTCATAGAGGCGCACAACCTTTTCGGCATGGAGTATGACCGCATCGACGTGGTGATCCATCCGGAGAGCGTGATACACTCCATGGTGGAGACGCGCGACGGAGCTGTCTACGCGCACCTGGGCGTGACGGACATGGCGCTCCCGATCCTGAACGCGCTGGTCTACCCGGAGAAGAGGGAGAACCCGTTCGGCAGGCTCGATCTCTGCGGCATCGGCGGCATGCACTTCGCGCCGCCCGACGTTGAGGCGTTCCCCGCACTGGAGCTTTGCCGCCGGGCAGGTCGCCGCGGCGGGACAATGCCGGCGGTGCTGAACGCGGCGAACGAGGTCTGCGTCGACGCGTTCCTGAAAGGGAAGATCCGCTTCACGGGCATCGCGGAGACGGTGGAGAGGGTGATGGAGGCGCATGCGTGCGCGGATTCGCCGCTCCTCCACGAGATACTGGAGGCGGACGGCTGGGCCCGCGCCAGGACAATGGAAATGATCGCCGCGCAGGCGTAACAAAAGCCGGGAAAGCAATACTGAATAATTGTCATTCCCCGGTTTCAGCATTATCATGAACGGCAACCACAGAGGCACGGAGGCACAGAGGGTTGGGGTGAATGGTAGACAATCGGCGATCTGGAAGAAAATCAGCTTGTCATTCCGGCTATAGCCCCGGCATTAATGGCCGGGGTGAACTCCGCGGAATGCCGGGATCTGTTTTTATATAACGACAAGTTTCCCGCAATCGCGGGAATGACTGCATAATACCTCTGTGCCCTCCGTGCCTCTGTGGTTATATCTGGCGCCGGCGGCTTGGATTTTCAATTGCAAGAATAAAGTCAAGGACGGAATACAATGTCAATCGGTTATATCATCACGATGGTCTTCGGTGCGGTGGTGCTCCTGGGGATCTGCATTTTCGTTCACGAACTGGGCCACCTTTTGGGCGGCAAGATGGTCGGCATCAAGGCGCGCGTCTTCTCCATGGGCTACGGCAAGGGGATTCTCAAGAAGCAGATCGGCGACACAACCTACCAGGTGACGCTCATCCCCTTCGGCGGGTACTGCCAGTTCTACGGCGACGAGCCCGGCGAAGAGCGCAAGGGCGAGCCCTGGGAATTCTTTTCGGCCCCGCCCCTGAAGAGGATAGTGCCCGTGGTGATGGGACCGCTCTTCAACCTTTTCCTCGGCATCCTCATCTTCTTCGCGATGAACCTGGTGGGCTACGAACGCGAGTCCAGCCGCGTCCTCCTCGCGGACGAGTTCGCCGTGGAGGCGCAGGGACAGGAAAAGTACGTGGCGCCGGCGCGCAAGGCGGGCATCCGCACCGGTGACCGTATCGCGCGCATCAACGACGCCCCGGTGAACCAGTTCACCGACATCCAGAAGAGCATCTTCTTCGCGGACGGGAGCCCCGTCAGGGTGTGGGCCGATCGCGACGGGACGATGATGGAATTCACCGTGACGCCGGAGCAGTCGGAGAAGGGGCGCTTCACCATCGGCGTGATGCCGTACATCAGCGGCGTGCGGGTGATGAAGACCATGCCCGGGAGCGCCGCGGCGGCGGCGGGCCTCCTGCCGGGCGACATGATCAGGCGCGTCGACGGGAAAACCGTCCGCATCCCGGACGATTTTACCAGCCACGTGAAGGAGCGCCAGGGGAAAAGGATCGCCGTCGAGGTGGAGCGCGGGGGGGAGACCGTGCGGCTGGAGGCGGTGCCCGGGCTCCGCGAAGTGATCACGGTGCAGCCGGTGGAAAACGCCAGGCTCAAGGGCAAGGACACCACCATCACCATCGAGGGCGACGGCATCGAGAAGATACGCAAGGGCATCGCGGCGGGGCAGGTGAAGATCAACGACCGCCCGGTTGCCGACTACGCGGCGTTCCTGGAAAGGGTGCGCGACACCCGCGGCGACGTACTCACGATCACGAACGGCGCCGAGTCCGTGCACGGCATCTTCAGCTACAGGAGCTACGGCTTCCTGGGCGTGGAGACGGGCATCGTGCAGGACATGGTGCTGGTGCGGTACGGTCTGGGCGAGAGCTTCGTGCGCGCCTTCACCGAGCCATACGACTTCATCGTGATGAACCTGAAGGGGCTGGGGATGCTCTTCTCCGGACAGCTCAACGTGCGGCAGAACCTCTCGGGGCCCATCTTCATCGCCAAGATCGCCGGCGACGTGGCCTACTACCGGGGAGTATCGTCCTTCATCATCCTGATGGCGCAGATCTCCATCATCCTGATGATTATGAACCTGCTTCCCATTCCCATGGTGGACGGGAGTTACATCGTCATCTTCCTCATCGAGGCCATACGCAAAAAACCGCTGAGCAACAAGGTGATGGAGCGGATACAGTACTTCGGCATGGCGCTCCTCATTTTGCTGGGCGTCTTCATCATCTTCAACGACATTATGAAGATTTTCTTCACGCAGTGAGGCCGCCGTGGAGCTGCGCGTCACGCTTCACCTGGAAGGGCACTGCGTCGAGACGGCGGCCAGGAAGGAGTTCAAGCGCCTGATGGATGCCCTCTTTGACGAAACCGGGGACGCCCCGGAACTGGAAGCGCGGATCGAACTGGTCCGCGCTTTTCTCGAGGAGGCCAATTTCCCCGCGCTCCGCGCCTCGGACCCGCGCCTTGCGGGGGAGAGGAGCGCGACGGTGATCATTGCGCGGAGTGGGGGCGTTGATTTTTCGATAGAATACGCGTAATCCGGAAGGCTTTCCGTCCTAATTTATTACAAGGATGGAAAGTAAATTCTGGGTAATGTCCATAGCTAACACAATATTATCATCCCTCTGTGTCTCAGAGCC
>JAGODF010000349.1 GCA_017998375.1 Spirochaetota bacterium | reverse complement strand
TTTGCGTACAGCTTCCTTCAGATTCGGCCTCGCGACCGACACCCTTGCTGTTCGGCTAATGCTTCCCCCTGCCGGGTGCATAGGAGACTTTCACTCCCAAGAACGTGCGCCCTGCCGGGCGCACCATAAAAAAACCCCCGTTCGCTGAACGGGGGTTTCGTGTCGGCCGGTTGCGTTATTTTTCCATCGCGTTGTAAACAAGCTCCGCGATGTCTATGGTCTTCATGTTCTCGATGCCGAGCTCGTCCAGGCCGTCGGAGAGCATGGTGAAGCAGAACGGGCATGCCGTGCAGATGACCTGGGCGCCGGATGCCTGCGCGTCCTTGGTCCTGAACTGGTTGATGCGCGTCCCGAGGTGCTCCTCGATGAACATCCTGGCGCCGCCGGCCCCGCAGCAGAAGCTCTTGTTGTGGTGCCTGCTCATTTCCACAAACTCGGTGCCGGGAACGGCCTTGATGATGCTCCTGGGCTGGTTGTATATCTCGTTGTACCTGCCGAGGAAGCAGGAATCGTGGTAGGTGACCTTCGCGTTGAGGGGCTCCACCAGCTTGATCTTTCCGTTCTTGATGATGTCCGCTATCAGCTCGCTGTGATGGTACACTTCGTAGTTCGCTTCCAGCGGGTTGCCTTCCGCGTCGAGCCCCACCTTCGCGAATTCACGATATTCCTTCTTGATGGTGTTGTAATCGTGCGGGCAGGTGCAGACTATCTTCTTCACACCGTACGCCTTGAACGTGCTGAGGTTCTGCGTCACCAGCGCGTGGAAGAGATACTCGTTTCCGCCGCGGAGCGCCGCGTCGCCGGAGTCCGCTTCCTCTGCACCGAGGATGCCGATCTTGTAGCCGGCCTTCTGCATTATCTTCACGAAGTTGATCGCGATCTTCTGGGTCTTCTTGTCGTACGAGGCGGGCGATCCGACAAAGTAGAGGAAATCCACTTCGGGATCTTCCGCCAGCGTCTTGATGCCGAGTTCCGCGGGCACCCACTCGCCCCTGTTGGCGAACGCGAAGCCGTAGGGGTTGAAGTTCGTCTCCAGGTTGGAGAACGATGTCTGGAGTTCGGGGGCCAGCGACGCCTCCATGAGCACCTTGTAACGGCGCATGTCGTTTATCTTCGGCACGTGCTCTATGTTGACGGGGCAGGCTTCCATGCAGGCGGCGCAGTTGGTGCAGGACCAGATCTCGTCGTCCAGCACGTGTTCGCCTATGAGCATCTTCGACTCGATGGCCGCGAGGTCCACCGTTGCGGGGTCCGCCGCCGCTTTCTTCGCATCCATGATCTTGGGAATGCGCTCGTCCATGGCGGCCTTGGTGCAGGTCTGTATCCTCTTGGGAGAGAGCGGCTTCTCGGTGAGGTGCGCGGGGCAGTTATCCTGGCAGCGCCCGCAGCGCGTGCAGGCGTCGCTGTCCATCAGCTGCTTCCATGTGAAATGCTCAACGGTGCCCACGCCGAAGCTCTCGGCCGTTTCAAACTCCGAGGGCGGGATGATGGGCATGGTGTACTTGGTGGCGGCGCTCTCGTTCTTGAGGTTCATGTAGTAGACATTGAGGGCCGATATCAGCACGTGTCCCAGCTTGTCGCTGGCGATGAGGCCGATGAAGATGAACGCCGTCAGCACGTGGAGCCACCAGCTCAGGTAGTGGGTCACCTGCATGGCGGTGGCCCCCATCCACGCGAGGCCGAGCCCAGTCACGTATCCCACGGGCGACCAGACTTCGAATTTCGGAAAACCAGACATCGCTATGCGGAGGCCTTCCGTGGTGAATCCGGAAATGACGATGATGCTGATGAGCACCAGCGCGAACGTATCCGTGGACTTGGTGTCCAGCCGGGTGGGCTTCACCTTGTAGCGGCGCCAGATGGCCATGAAGCAGCCGGCAAGCACCACCAGGCCGCAGAGGTCCGCGAAGAGCGACCAGTAGATGTAGAAATTGCCGTAGAGGAACCTGTAGTGGAAGAAGAGCTCGGTCAGGTCGTCCTGGATCATGATGAGCATGGTCACCGCGAAGAGGCCGGCGAATCCGAAAAAGAACGCCGCGTGCATGATGCCGGCGTACGATTCGCGCAGTATCTTCAGCTGCAGGAACACGTACTTGATGACCGCCCATATCCGCTTCTCGGGGAAGTCGGTTCTGAGGGCGCCCTTACCCTGCCTCCAGACGATGACCCTCTGGATGAGCGTGTAGGCAAGATACCCGAAGGCGATGAGCATGAGGATGTAGATCCCCCAGCGCATGAAACCGTGGGGGCCGCCGATGTTGTAGAAGCTTTCACGGGTGATGTCGGTGGCGTTGTAGCTATCACTGTATAATTTCGCGATATTCACAACCGGACCTCCTGAATCATGATGGTGGTAAAATAATAATTATATATTGAAATTTGAATACTACAAGGGAGATAGCCCGACGACTTTCCCATTAGTTAACACAGAGGGATATTGTCAACTTTATTTTCCCGCGGAGCACGCGTCTGAAATTCGATTCCCCCGACTATTTATGCTTGACTCAACCGACAAATGCTCGTTCCCTATCATCTGCGTTTCATGCGTTAATTTTTCCGTTACGAGAGTCTTCCCCAATGGATCAGGAACCCAAAACGACCCGTGAAACGGGAGCTGAAATACCGAAATCATTTTATTACAGAACGCTCGGAAGGATCGCGCTCATATTCTTCCTGGGATTCTCCGTGTTCCTTTTCATCTCCACGCTCATCCTCATCTTCCTCACCAAGCCGGAGGGCGAGGTTGAAGTTCCCAACGTCATCGGCAAGCGCTACATCGAGGTCAGCAACACGCTGGTGCGCCGCGACCTCCGTCCGCAGATCAGTTTCGAGAACGTGTACGACATCGAAAACGGCATCATCCTCAGCCAGAACCCGGATCCCGGCAGCATCATCATCTCGGGAAGCCGCGTGCACCTCACGGTAAGCCGGAGCAACCTCTTCGTCGAGGTGCCGAACGTGGTGGGACTGGAACTTCCCTTCGCCCTGAACAAGCTCAAGAACCAGCACGTCAACGAGCGCTCCGTGTCGCTCCCCATCGGCGTGATATCGTACATCCCCTCCGAGAAGAGCGCGGAAAACATCGTCATAGACCAGTCGCCCAAGCCGGGAGAAAAGATCACGCTGGAGAGGAAGATGAACCTCCTCATATCCGCCGGCAAGGTCGATGAAAAAATGGAAATGCCCGACGTAACAGGCCAGTCCATCGAGCTCTGCTTCGGACTCATCGCGGCAAAGGGCGTGTCCATCGCCCAGAACGTGGTGGCCATCAACCAGAAGGAACTCAGCGGTCTGGTAACGTCTCAGAATCCCGGCAAGGGCGCCAAAATCAACAAGGGCGACAAGGTGGCGCTCAACGTGAACTATTACAAAATGGACACGCACCCCTACGTCGCATACGAGCATGTGAACTACATCATCCCCTCCGACGAAAAAGCCGGCCCGTACGAGGCGTACGTGGAGGACAACACCGCGAAGAAGCTCTGCTACCAGTCCGATCTCAATCCCGGGCAGCCGATGAGCTTCGTGTTCCACAGGACCGGAAACGCGCGGGTGAGCATACTGTCAAACAAGCGCGTGATAAAGGTGTTCAAGTTCGATGTTGACTGATCCCTCGAAAATACTGATATCGCCGTCTATAATAGCGGCGGACCTGTCCACTTTCGGCGCCCTGGCGGAGACGCTCGATCCCGGTATCGTCGATCTCCTGCACCTGGACGTGATGGACGGGGCCTTCGTGCCGAACCTCACCTTCGGCCCCGGCTATATCAAGCACCTCTCCGCGCACTCGAAAATCCCGCTCGACGTGCACCTGATGATCGAGTCCCCGGAGCTTTCCATAGCCCAGTACCTCGAGCTTTCGCCGAAGATACTCACCATCCACTATGAGAGTACCCGTTTCCCCATCAGGCTCCTGTCGCTGATACGCTCCTCGAACATACTGGCGGGCATATCCATCAATCCCGCCACCCCGGTGGAGTCATTATCCGACATCCTTCTCTACGTGGACATGGTTCTCATCATTTCCGTGGACC
>JAGODF010000348.1 GCA_017998375.1 Spirochaetota bacterium | reverse complement strand
GTGCGGCTTGGGCACGAACGGCGACACGGTGACGTTGATTTCCAGCCGCTTCCTGGTGATATAGACGAGCTCTATCAGGAGGGTGATGATATCGCCCGCCTCGTCGGCGCCCTCCGAGCCGGGAAGGCCGATCATGAAATAGAGCTTCACGAGCTTCCATCCCTTTTCGTGGACCTGGCGCACGATCTCCTTGAGATCGTCCAGCGAGAGCCGCTTGTTCGCGCGCCGCCGGATCTCCTCCGTCGCGGACTCCACCGCGAAGGTGAGCGAGCTCCGCCGCACGCCGGAGACCTGCTCGATTATGGGAATGGTCTCCCGGTCCACGCGCAACGACGGCAGGGAGAGCGACACGCCGCGCCGCGTCAGCTCCGGCAGGATATCGTCGAGCAGCTCCGCGAGGTGCGCGTAGTCGCTCACCGAGAGCGACGAGAGCGTGAGCTCGCTGTAGCCGGTGGCGTCCAGCGTGCGGAACACGGCATCGCGCACGCATGCCGGATCGAGAGAGCGGTACGGGAGGTCGTAGAAGCCGGCGTGGCAGAATGCGCAGAGGTTCCCGCAGCCGCGGGTGATATCGACGGCGGCGCGCTCCTGGGCAACGCGGATGTTCGGCACGACCGGCTTCTCGGGACCGGCGGGTGCCGTGCCCCGGTAGACGCGCTTACGGGCGCGCGCCCCGTCCAGTCCAGGAACGAAAATCCCTTCTATTTCAGCCAGCCGCGCGAGCCTCTCCCCGCGCGAAAGTCCAGCCGCCTTCGCTTCCATGAGCGAAGAGGCTATCTCCGCGATACCCTCCTCCCCGTCCCCGGCAAAGAACGCGTCGATGAAATCAGACATGGGCGCCGGGTTGGACGCGCACTCACCGCCAGCGAGGACAAGTGGATCGCCCTCGCCGCGCTCCGCACGCAGAAGCGGGATGCCGCCCAGGTCGATTATCTGCAGCACGTTCGTGTAGAGGAGCTCGTGGGAGAGGTTGAAGCCGAGAGCGTCCAGTTCGGCAAGCGGCGTGCGCGTCTCCAGGGTGAAGAGCCGCGCTCCCGTGTCACGGAGCCGTTTTTCCAAATCATGCGCCGCCGCGAAGACCCGCTCGCAGGCCGCGCCTTCGATGGCGTTGACCCGTGCGTAGAGGACCTGTATGCCGGCGTTGGACATCCCCACCTCGTAGAGGTCCGGGAACGATATCGCCATACGGAAGGACGCTTCCTTCCTGATAACTGCATTGAGCTCGCAGCCGGTGTATCTTCCCGGCTTCTCGATGCCGCAGAGGAGCTCATTCAGCGAATTTTTTCCCTTTTTCATGGCGCGTCCTTCTCCAGTATCGTCCGCGCCAGGCGCAGGTAATCCTCAAGTCCCAGTTCCTCTCCCCTCACGACGGGATCGATGCCCGCTTCCGCGCAGGCGCGCAGGACCGCGTCCTTCGAAAGCTCCAGGTGCGGCGAGCGCGACAAGGCGCTTGAGAGCGGCTTCCGCCTCCCCCAGAACGCGGACTTCACCAGAGCGTGGAAGAGCCGCACCGTCTCCGCGCCGGGCAGGTCCTTTTTCCGCGTCAGCTTCAGGAACGACGACTTCACGTCGGGCTCGGGCAGGAAGGCGGACCGGTCTATGTCGAAGAGCCGCGCGCTCTCGAAGTGGAGCGCCAGCGACACGGTCAGCGCGCCGTAGGTATCGGAACCGGGCGCCGCCCAGATGCGCGCGGCCATCTCCTTCTGCAGCATCACGAAGACTTCGGCCATGCGGTACTCCTCCGCGAGCCGGAACAGTATCTCCGACGAGCAGTAGTACGGAAGGTTCGATACCGCCTTAATGAAATCGCCGTCTATGGCCACTTTCAGGAAGTCCGCGTGATGGAGCTCAACGGTATCACCGAACTTTTCCTTGAGGTACCGGAAGAAACCGGCGTCTATCTCCACCGCAGTCACCCTCGCGCCGCGCTCGACGAGCTCCCCGGTGAGCGCGCCCAGCCCCGGGCCTATCTCCAGCACTCGGTCGCCGGGGGCAAGCGCCGCGGCATCGGCGATCTTGCGGAGTATTTCGCCGCTGCAGAGAAAGTTCTGCCCCAGCTTCTTGTTGGGTTTGAATCCGAGCTCCGCGAGGAGCTCCCGGGTTTCCTTTTTGTTCAGGGAGGCCATTAAGTTCTTGATTTATAGTCCCGCGAGGGCATTGAGTAGACTTCGCGCCGTTCGCCACGGTGTCAATCGCATTTTGAGGCGGCCCATGACAGCACCCGCGGGAAAACTCTACGTCATCGCAACGCCCATCGGCAACCTGGACGATATCACCCTGCGCGCCGTGAAGACGCTCCGGGAGGACGTGGCCGGCGTCTACTGCGAGGACACGCGCCAGTCGCGGAAGCTCCTCAACCATCTGGGCATTTCGCTCCCCGCCTGGCCGCTCCACTCCAACTCGCCGGAGGGGCACTACGCCCGCGCCGTGGAGTTCCTCCGCGAAGGAAACTCCGCCGCCTACCTCACCGACTCCGGCACGCCCGGCGTCTCCGATCCCGGGAGCGCACTGGTGCGCGCCTGCCGGGAGGCGGAGATCGAAATCGTCCCCATACCGGGACCGTCCGCCCTCACGGCGCTCCTCTCGATCTCGGGCTTCCCGGGGCGCGACATCCTCTTCATGGGGTTCCTCAGCCGCAAGCCCGGCAAGCGCCGGAAGGAGCTCGAATCGCTCCGCGGCGGCGCGTCGGTGGGCATCATCTACGAGTCGCCGGCACGGGTGCGGAAGCTCCTGCTGGAAATCGTCGAATTTCTCCCTGAGGCCCACATCGTCATCGGCAGGGAGCTCACCAAGCTGCACGAGGAGATCATCGCGGGCTCCATCGCGGATATTTGCGCCCGCATCGATACCGTCCGCGAACAGGGAGAGTTCGCCATCGCCCTCTATCTACCCGAACGGAAAAATCCCAGGAAAGGGAAATATGATGAGGGAGAGGATGAGGGGGATGAGTAACTGCCAGGGAACGACAATGCCATGAAATGTGAATTCTGTAAAAAAATTGGCATATTATTCCATCGATATTGAACATGGCGGGACTGTCCCGGAGAAGTTTGATAGTTTTGAGGTGATATCATCGTTCCAGGTCGGATGCTGTAATTTCCCCGATGAAATACTCCGTTGTCCGTCATGCAATACATTCTATCACAAGAAAAGAAGGATCGATAACGAAATCAACCACTGGTCGGATGAAATCGATTTTGAAGAGATCACGAGAGAGCGGATTGATGAGCTGGTCAAACATGCAGGAAAGTTCTCCCATCCCGGAGCATGCTGCCTGCCGATATAAGCTCCGTTATAGAATCGCACTTCTGGAAAACAGCCGCATCCACGGCACAAGCCCACTTCGACTGCGCCCGGCACGATACCTTGGCTGGCGATACAGTGCGCATGTTGATGCGGGTCTTGTAATTATACGGATCCAGCAACGTGACATATAGAAGCTGATCTATGATAAAAATCATCGCAGTCATGCATGCCGTGATGACCAGAACACCAAGGACATTACCCGGATTGAGTGGCATAACCCTTCTTACCAAAATAATAAGAAGTATCAGGAATATAGTCACACCGACCACATGCCCGAGTCCCGTCCAGAGCGTTGTCCAGTCAGGCCCTCCATGGGCGATCGCAGCGCTCGGGAGAGCGACGACCATTAGGATTATCAGAATTCGTTGTATTGCTGAAAGTTTCATACAGGCAATGGAACTGAATTCTCCGGAAAAATCGAGTACATTTTAATTTCCAGGAAATCACTCCCCCGGACAGATACGCCTCCTCCCTGCAAAGTCCCCCCCGCATGTTACCGGCATACGAAGCCAGAGCGCAAGGCCGTACCCCACACAAAAGATCGCCGCGCTCCGCTCGCGATAATACTGTTGTCTCACGCGGAACCGCGGAGCCCGAGTAGAAGGGCAACGGCAAAGAAACCACAGAGAGGATATGTTTTTTGTGGTTGAATAATGTGCGCTTGGGTGACACTCCCGGTTTGACGAAATCGGGAGGCCGGTAGCAGGTCGTTCCGCGCAGTGGTGCTTTGACACCGTCAC
>JAGODF010000347.1 GCA_017998375.1 Spirochaetota bacterium | reverse complement strand
AACAGGGGGGAGGAATCATGGCCGAAATACAGACTATGCACCAGCTTCTCGCGGTGAGGATGAACTGGCTCAGGTGGCTGGCGAAGCCTATCAAGGCGGTCTGGGATTTCATCGTGGACTCGCTCCGCTACCTCTGGGAGATGGTGCTCCTCGCGTGGAGCGCCATGAAGGAGTCGCTCAACTACCGGTACTGGATCATCGCGGGCATCGCCGGCACGGCGGCCTTCTTCCTGGTGGGCATTTTCGTCCTCGCCGGCACCATTGCCGGGGAGCAGGTCCTGGGGGTCGCGGGCGTGGTGCTCTCCATACTCGTCGTCGCCTGGCTCTACGCGGTAATCGCCGACGTGCTGAACGAGAAGGAACAAAACGGCGCCGATATCGATCCCCGCGAGATACCCGGGAGGCTCGGCCGCGGCTTCAACGCAATCGCGCTCTTCTGCCTCTACGCGGTGGTCATCATCGCGGCGGCGGCGCTGCAGGTTGCGCTGGATTTCACCGGGAAGGTCCCCGTCGCGGGGACGGTCCTCATCGGTATCTTCCTCATACCCCTGGTGCTCTGCTCGGCCGTCATCATCCTCTCCGGCGTGATACTTCTCTTCGGCACGCCGCTCCTTGGCGCGCACCTGGTGAAGTCGCCCCCCGAGAAACAGGGTTTTCTGAAAGACTTCATCACCCTGTCGGTCGATCTGCTGAAGATGATCGGGAAACGCTGGATAGACCTTCTGGTCGTGGGCATTCCCGCCATGGCGTGCGCACTGCTGGTGTCCTTCCTGCCGATGCTCCTCATCTACGGGAGCCTGGGACTGAGCCTCGGAATTATGGGCGGGGTCACCGGGCTGGGCTCCAATCCGCAGGCGCTGATGGGCGGGTTCGTCGCCGGCGGAGTGGTGGGATACGTAAGCGCTTTCTTTTTCCTCGTGTCGCTCTCGGTGATCTTCGGCGCGGCCGTCAGCTTCGGCTGGGCGAGCATTTCGGTGACGTATTACAGGCTCTATTCGCACGAGACGAGCGCCGGGATCGTGAAGAAGCTCTTCGCGCTGGCGGTGCTGCTCCTGCTGACGAGTTTGATAATGAGTATTCTCGGGCTCGGCTCACTCGGTGCCCTGCTGGGCCTGGTGTTGAAATAAACGCTGAGAAAGGCAACGGAGAAAGGCAACCACAGAGACACAGAGGCACGGAGAGAAACGGCAACGGCTTTGTCTCACGCGGAGACGCGGGGAGCGCGGAGAAAGGCAACGGCATGCAACAGGCGCGAATCACAATTCGCGCCTGTTCTTATAAAAGACCCGAGAAAGGACGTCGAGGGAGGGCCGGTGCGGACACGGATGTCCTCCACCGGCCCTTGCGGAGTGCATACCAGCGAGCCACGAGGGCGAGCGCGTGGGCTGCGCGGGAGGACGGGCAGTCCCGGTGAAACCGGGACGCACCGCGCATGCGCAGATTATACCAAGAGCACAGACCAAGCCACCACGGCGCCTGAGTGGCAGCCTTTTTGGTTACTTTTTGTGCTGCTTACAAAAAGTAACGTCCCCCGCATGGCGACGGCATGTGAAAACAGAGCGCGAGATTCTCGTACTGCAACGTTAAGGTTTCACGCGGAGCCGCGGGGAGCGCGGAGAAAGGCAACCGCATTCATGGAGGGGGAAGGCAGGATGTCATCACGAGAAGGACGCAGTCCGACGTGGTGACCCCTATCCCGGAATTAGATCCCGATATGGAAAAGATCGCCGCGCTGCGCTCGCGATGACAGCGTGGGCTCACGCGGAGCCGATGAACGCCATGCGGCGATTGCTATGATTACAGTATCCGCATCGGCCCCTGGAGCGACGCCTGCATGTACTGCTTCAGGTACGGGTTCTTCTGCTCCAGGAACGCGCCCCGGTCTCCATGGAAGACGATGTTCCCGTTGTAGAGCATGAGAAAGGTGTCGGCGAAGTCGGCGTAGCGCTCGGGCTCGTTGGTCACCACTATGACGGAGCAGCCCTGGCAGAACGTACGCTTCCTGACGCAGGTGAGGTAGGTCTGGGTGTTGATGAGGCACTGGGTCTCCAGGGCGTGCTCCAGGAGAATTAGCGCCGGGTCCAGGGCTATAGCCCGCGCGTACGCTGTCTTCAGCGTTTCGCTCCGGAGCAGGTCCACGGGGCGGAGGTTCCGGCAGTGGTCGAGCTTTAGTTCGGCGATGAGCTCGTTCACCCGTGCGGCCACGGCGGCGCCGTCCAGCTCCGAGTGGTACTTCAGCGGCAGGGAGATGTTCTCCTCCACGGACATGTTGTTTATCAGGCCGTACCCCGCCTGGAGGTATCCCAGGCTGGTGCGGTAGTTGTGCATCTCGATGAAATCGAACTCCTTGATGTTCCTGCCGCGGTACGATATCGTCCCCTCGAAGTCGGTGCGCGCCCCGGCGATGAGCGGGCAGATGAGGCTGGTGCCGGAGTTCTCCGGGCCGAAAATCACCAGGTTCTCGCTTTCCAGCAGGCTGAATGTGACGTCCACCAGGGAGATGGAGCTTTCCCCGAAGCAGGTGACGTCGTCGAATTTCAGGCATTCTCTCTGTTCCATATCGGTGTTGACAGCGTCTGGATCATCCCATCATAGAAAATCGTCGGCGCTCGCGTAGACGTACCTCGAGCAGGCGGTAACCTGGCATTGTTTTCCCTCGCAGCTGTTCCTCGCGTCCAGGTCGCCGTCGGTGTAGGCCGATACCGTGATGGAGCCCGTGTCCGTGTTGTTCTTCGCGGTGACGCAGCGGTTATCGCCGAAATCGTCCCGCCGGGGCTTGAAGGTGAACTCCGTCGACCAGGGGAGCGCGGTTGATGCGATATTCACGGTGCCCTCCTGGTTCTGGTAGGTTATCGCCACGTCGGCCGCGCTGCCCGAGGCCGAAAGCCGCACCTCATATTCCCAGTCGCCCCCGCATCCGGCGGAGAGGAGGGCGATAAGGACCGCCGCGCGCGCGATGACGCCTGCGCCGCGTGTATATCGCCCATCCCTTCCTGTGAATATTTTCATGCCACCGGTTACCTTCCTTAAAAATAGAACAGCACCGACACCACGGCGTTGATGACGAACAGTATCAGGAGCGTCCGCACCACCGCCTTCGACACGTAAATGGGTATCTGGAAATCGGATTCCGGCTTGAACCCGTAGTAGCAGCAGATGAGCGGGATGAGGATGCCGTATATCAGGCTTTTCAGGATCGTGATGATGAGGTCCGAAAAGTTGAACGAGTCCAGCAGGCTCCCGAAAAAGATGTCGATGGGGATGTAGACAGTGGTGAGCGATATCAGGTATCCCCCGAAGAACGCCACGATGTCGAAGATGATGATGAGCGAAAAGATCGCCACGAAGGTCGCCACTATCCGGGGGAAGACGATGTAGAGCGTGGTGTTGATCCCCAGGATCTCCAGCGACAGGATCTCCTTCTTCTGCTTTTGCGTGGCGATTTCCGTGGCGATGGCGGAGCCGGAGCGGCTCACCACGATGATGGCGGTCACCAGCGGGCCCATCTCCCGTGCGATGATGATCACCAGGAGGTTCCCCAGGAAGTCCTCGATCCCGAACTTCGGGAAGTTCTTCGTCGCCTGGATGATGACGGTGGCGCCCAGGATCATCGCGATGAAGACGATGAGCGGCAGGGCGTCCACTCCGGTGAAGCGGGTCTGGTTCACGGCGATGGTGTAGATGGAGCGGAACCGCAGGTGGCGGAACGACTTGAACGACACGAAGATGGAGACCGTGAAGGCCCAGAAGTCCCGGATACCGTGGCCCATGCCGGTGATCTTCTTCGTGATGGTTGCGAGTATTCTCTGGAGCATTTCCATGATGCGCGTTCCGCGCGCCGTCAGGAGCTGACCGCTGCGGGGAATATCATCATCTATAGTCCTTTCGGGAAAAGATCAAGCATTTTTGCATTATTCTGTTTGACACCCCGCGTCGACGCCCCTCTGCTGTCTCACTGATGGCACGTTATTTCGCCCGTTCCGCGTTTTTATCAGCCATGACCGCCACCAATCGCTCCTACATATCACTGGTCCTCGGGATCGTCCTCACGG
>JAGODF010000346.1 GCA_017998375.1 Spirochaetota bacterium | reverse complement strand
GCTTTATCTTTCTCCAGTCGGTAATGGCGGCGAAGGAGGTGCCCCCGGTGCGCATGTACTTGAAGCTTTCTATGGACTTGTCACCCAGGTAGGTGCGCAGATGGTTGCCCTGAAGTGCCGCAACGGGGCAGTTTCGCTTCATGAAGGCGCCGTAGAGCCGGTTGAGTTCCAGGTTGTCGAGGTTGGTGAGTATCCCGAACCGCGATCCGGAAGCTATTTCATGCGCTCGGTAGGAATCCTCCTCGAAATAGTTCATGATGATGACGCTCACCCGGTCCACGATCTTGCTGATATCGGTCTCCATCCTGTCCACGTTGGTGAAGGTGAACACCTCGTTGGAGCCCTTCGTGAAGATGTTCAGCGAGACGCGGATCCGGTTATCCTTCATGACCGCATAGCTGCCGTTTATGAAGACTTCGGCCTTGATCGCGTCCACCAGTTCCGGGAGCTCAACGTAGTTGTAGCTTTTTTTCAGAGATTGCTTGGATTTTTTCAGGAGCGCGTCGACCTCGACGGGGTCACGAACCTCGACATCGTAGCGGTTGGCAATGGAATGCGCGAACGACTTGGGGAAGATGACCTCGATGAAGCCGAAGGCGGCGTTCTCCGTCTCGTTGGCCAGGTAGCCGAAGGCGACGACGGGCTTCCGCGGCGCCGCGTCGCTCACCGCCGCGACGAGCGCGAAGAGCAGGAGCGGCGCGATGATCCGCCTCATTTCCCTCCGCTCATGCTGGCGATGAAATGGTCTACGATGCGCTCCGGGGTGTCGCCGAAGCGCGTGGGGTAGTTCTCCACCCAGACGATCTCAAAGGTATCCAGGCTGATGGCCCTGCCCCAGCAGACGTCTTCCCAGTCCTTTAGGTCCAGGAGTATCAGGTACCGGACGTTCCATTTCTGGCGGATCTGGGCGAGTGTTTCCGCCTTGCTGAGCTCGAAGTTGTAGACATGGAGCTTGTAAATGCTGTCGAAGGAGCGCTCCATGGCCAGGAGCGATTTGTCGTCGTCCTTTACGCCGACATTGTAGGAAACCTTCTTGAAGTCCTTGATGTCGAAGACATCCTTCATCTCGTAGATGTCCGCCGCGTTGAAGGCGGTGACCTGGTAGTTCCTGCCGATGAAGCGCGCCACCACCAGGTTCTTGATGTTGTTCGGGTGATCGACGATGACGGCGACGCTCGATCCCGGCATGACCCGCTGGCGCAGGCCCACCACCGGCTGTTTCGTGACGCAGGAAGCCGCTATCGAAAGAGAAAAGACCAGGATCGCCAAGGCCGCGTATCTGCCAGTGTTCATTCGGGGCACCCCTCGTTTTCGCGCGGGCCTCGCGGGCCCGCAAAACTATTCACCCTGTCCTTGCAGTGCCGGGACAGGGTGAATAGAATATACCCGCGTGACGGGAAATTGTCAATCAGTATTTGCGTCGGCGGCGTTGCGTCACTTCTGCGGGACCGCCTGCTGCGCCGGCGCCTTTCCTCCGGGAACGGGCTCGGCGGGCTGGAGATCGCCGGCCTGTATCGCGTTACCGGACTTGGGCTGGAGCATCTTCTCGTAGTTCGGGTTCTTCTCGATCCTGGCGACATCCTTGAGGTCGTCCACGAACTTCTTCATTTTCTTCAGGAGCTTCTGTGAGCCGAGGTACTGGCGGATCTTCTTCTCGGCCTGGTCGATGGGCTCCATCTTGAAGTTGGCGCGGTTTTCGTTGTAGAACGCCTCGACTTCCTGGTCGGTGACGGCGAGATCGTTCTTAAACTTCTCGCGGATGTAATACTGCACCACCGCGGTGTCCTGGGCTATTTTCATCATCGCCTTCACTTCGGCGTTCTTGAGAACTCCCGCCTCGACAGCCTTGTCGTATATCAGCCTCTGGTTGATGACCTCGTTCAGGAAGATCTCCTTGTTGAGGGTGGGGAGGCGCTTGACGGTCATGATGTCTGCCGCGAACTTGTCGATGTCCTCATTGGTGACGTCGAACTTGAGCTGCTGGAGGATCTGCTTGTGGTGCGCGTAGTAGAGCTCGTCCAGTTCGCTGATAGAGAGGGCGGAACCGTCGATCTTCATGATCCACTCTCCCTTGCCGCATCCGGGGGCAAGCAGGATTATCGACACGGCGCACACGACGGCAAGCATATTGAGTACGGGTCTCATAGTTGTATCCTTTATCATTAAATAATCTGTCTTTTGTGCGGAACGCGGGGCGGAACGCCATGCGCAAAAAGAGAAGAAAACCCTAGTGATTCATGTCAATTGTTGCAACAATTTTTTTAGCTCCACAAGCTTTTTTTCATCCCCGGTGTCGCCGGGCGTGAACACCAGGACTTCCCGGTCGCCGCGGTCGATGAGGAGCCGACGGTCCTTTTTCAGGAGCTGCGCTATCCGCGAGCGGTCCACCCGTGCGTTCGATGAGATACGGATCTTCACCGCCTTCCGGTCCTCGATGATCTCGTCTATTTCCAGGTTCGACGCCATGGTGCGAATTTTTTCTATCTCCACCAGAATGCGCACCTCGCGCGGCATCGCACCGAAGCGGTCCGCCACCTCGGCCTCAAGTGCCTCCACCTCGGCGAGGCTGTCGCAGGACTCGAACCGCTTATAGAGCTCCATCTTCTGGCGCCCGTCGGCGATGTAGCTTTCGGGAATGTAGAAATCGGTCTTGACGAAGACCGGCGTGCGGAACGCGCGGAGCGGCTTCTCGCCCTTGAGCGCCCGCACTGCGTCCTCCAGCATCTGCACGTAGAGGTCGAACCCCACGTCCATGATGTCGCCGGACTGCTCGCGCCCCAGGATGTTGCCGGAGCCGCGTATCTCCAGGTCCTTCATCGCCACCTTGAAGCCGCTGCCCAGCTCGGAGTACTCGGAGATCACCTGGAGCCTCTTCTGCGCCGTTTCCGAGAGCGGGATGTTCATCGGATAGAAGAGATACGCGTAGGCCTTGCGCACCGAGCGACCCACCCTGCCCTTCAGCTGGTAGAGCTGGGAGAGCCCGAAGGCGTCGGCGCGGTTGACGATGATCGTGTTCACGTTGGGAATGTCCAGCCCCGACTCGATGATGGTGGTGCTCACCAGGACGTCGTACTTTCCCTCCAGGAAGTCCAGCATCACGTCCTCGAGCTCCAGCTCCCGCATCTGGCCGTGCGCCACGCAGAAGCTCGCCTCGGGCACCAGTTCTTTCAGAAGGCGCGCCTGGATGTCGATAGTCTCCACGCGGTTGTGCACGTAGAAGACCTGGCCCCCGCGCTCCAGCTCCTTCAGCACCGCGTCGCGCATGATGTCGGGGTTGTCCTCCAGCACGTACGTCTCGATCGACTGGCGGTTCTCCGGCGGCGTCTGTATGATGGAGATGTCCTTGATGCCCGCGAGCGACATGTGGAGGGTGCGCGGAATGGGCGTCGCCGATAGCGTGAGCACGTCCACCAGCGTGCGGATCTTCTTTATCTGCTCCTTGTGCCGCACGCCGAAGCGCTGCTCCTCGTCGATGACCAGAAGCCCCAGGTTCTTGAACGACACGTCCTTCGCCAGGAGCGCGTGCGTGCCTATGACTATGTCCAGCGTCCCCGCGGCGAGCTTCGCCTTCACGCCCGCCATCTCCTGCCGCGAGCGAAAGCGCGAGATCATGTCGACGCCCACGGGATAGTCGGAGAAGCGCTTGGTGAAGGTGGAAAAGTGCTGCATCGCCAGGATGGTGGTGGGCACCAGCACCGCGACCTGGCGCCCCGCCATCACCGCCTTGAAGGCGGCGCGGATAGCCACCTCGGTCTTGCCGAAGCCCACGTCGCCGCAGACCAGGCGGTCCATCGGCTGGGCCTTCTCCATGTCGTCCTTCACGTCCTCGATGCAGGTGATCTGGTCCGGCGTCTCCTCGTACTCGAACTTCGACTCGAACTCTTCCTGCCAGTAGGTATCGGGCGGAAACTGGTAGCCCTTCACGGCGCGGCGCTGAGCATAGATGCGGATAAGGTCCTTCGCCAGCTCCTCGACGGACTTCTGCACCTTCTCGCGGATGCGGTTCCACGCCGACTTCTTCCCCAGCGAGTCGATGCGCGGCGCCTTTCCCTC
>JAGODF010000345.1 GCA_017998375.1 Spirochaetota bacterium | reverse complement strand
GGGATACTGCCCATCATGGGACTCTATTTCGTGCAGACTGGCAGCTACGGATGGGTGGTCCTGGCGGCGTCGATGCCCAGCGGCATACTCGTCCACAACCTGCTGCTCCTGAACGAGTTTCCCGACGTCGAGGCGGACAGGAAGGGCGGAAGGAAGACCACGCCCGTTCTCTTCGGGATGGAGGCCGCCGGCAGGCTATTCAGGATTGCGACGGAGTCCGTGTATGTATGGATAGGCGGCTGCGTGCTGGTGACATTCCTGACCGGGACCGTGGTTCTTCCGGCGTACAGCCTGATAACGCTGCTCACACTGCCTTTTGCCATGAAAGCAATGAGGGGCTCCAGGGAATACGCGGACAGGGGCAGACTCCTCCCGGCGCTGGGCAGCAACGTGGCGTTTATCCTGCTCACCCAGGTGCTCCTGGGCGCGGCCTTTGTGCTTGAGAGGATGTTTCCGTTACACGGATAGGGAATCCCCTCGCCGCGTATCACCGCGTGCGGGGATGCGGTATCAGGGCTCCGAGTACGTTTTGTATGTAATATTCGTTTTATTATTTATCATAAACGATTCCTGGTGATGTAGGTAGATCGTATCCAGAAAAACCGCGTTTTTCTCCCCCGGCTGATAGTCCGGCGTGAAGATCACCTGGAGCGAATGGTTGCCCAGGGTCACCCAGTGCTGGGGCTCGATGAACAGCCAGCGGTCCGTGGGCGCCTCGTACACTTCCGACACTATGTGATACCCCGGATGCCTCTCATCCAGGTTGATTAGTATGCCCTGAATGGTCCTTGCGGGAATATGCAGGGCGCGGCACATCGCTGTGAATAAATCCGAATAATGGCCGCAATGCCCCTTCTTCGCGGTCAGGATTTCACTCACCCTGTTGAAGGTAATCCATTTCTCAGGTTTGCCCAGCGCGTCCCTGTGCTCGGGGAGATCGGTGAAATATACCACGTTCGTGCTGATCCAGTTTTTTATGGCCGCTATCTTTTCGTACGGCGTCGCCCCGTTCCCGGCGATCTCCTTTACCCTGTTCACGAACACCGGGTTGTCGATATCCATGTAGTCCGATTTCCTGTGGGCATAAATGTCATTTTTCCCGCCGGTTCCCGTGTGGAACCGGACCTTCTCCGGGAGGGCCCACGTCATGCGGTACTGGATATTCATTTCCAGGCGGAGCACATTGGGGAATCCCCTGGTGAAATCGAAGCACACCACCTGCTCGCCGTTGTTGCGGTCGATCCTGGCGTAGGGGGGGCTGCTCTTGAGGGAAAGGAGCTTCTGGTAGTGGGAATCCTTGGGGAGCGAGAGATACACCAGCCCGGGGCGCACCCACTTCACGTGCTTCCGCATGATCTCCTGGAGATGAAACTCAATGTTCAGGTCCAGCTTCCTGATGGAAAGGAGCCGGTGGAGGTATGAGTCCTTCCCCTGCAACTCCGCGAGCGCGTACGCCTTGTCCAGGTCGCCGTGCTTGTAATAATACTCGGCAAGGCGTCCTGCCTGGACCTTCCTGGCCTGCGGGTTTTTCCCCCTGTCGAGGTACAGGTTCGCGTAACGCAGGAACTCCGCATCATTCTTCTTCAGGTAATGCGCGTATGCGATCCAGTCAAGAGGAGTGTCCTTCTCTTCCCCGGAGAAATCGAGGGACAGGCATTTTTCCAGGTAGGGGAGGGCCCTGTCCGGCTCGGCGGGATTCTTGGAGAAAAGATATACCGAAGCGGGATCCAGGAGGCTCCAGAGATAGGGCCTCTCCTTCCTTTTCGCGAAGGCCTCCAGGGTTTTATCATTATAATATAACGCCTTGTCGAATTGTTTCAGGTTGATATGGGCCCGCGACTGCTCCAGCAGGATGTCGGGTTCGTCGTTCATACCGTATTTCTCCGAGACATCGGCGAGGAAGGAAAGGGCTTCGGCGGGCTTGTTCAAATGGTAGCGCAGTATCGTGCTCGTCTCGGTCAAGACCCAGTTCCAGGGCTTCTGTTTCCGCGCGTCGAACAGGCCGATACCCTTCCTGTAATACAGCAGGGACTGCTGATAGTCTTTCATCCGTCCGTAGGCGCTGGCGGTGTCGACCACGGGCCCCGGGTCGCCCGGGAGGAGTTCCCTGGCTTTTTGATAAAAGGGAAGGCTCTGGGATTGTTTGCCCAACCGCACGTCATATAAATTGCCCAGATACCAGTGCGCCATTCCATGGTTCGGATCCAGCTGAATCGCCCGTAGAAGCTTCCTTTCCGACTCCGGGTATCGCTTCTGCTCGTAAAGCTTTTTTCCTTCCTGGTACAGGTCGTCGGCTGGCGTCGCGTAAGCCAGGGAGAGGATGATGAGAAAGCATATAATGGTTGCCGCTGGTTTCTTCTCCATAGTATCCTCCGCTTGAAAATATCATGGCACCTTGATGAATTTTTTCAATAAAAATTTGTACAGACTGGCGGAGCCAACGGAAATGTTCTTGAGAAAATAAACAGGACGGGCATGATGATAAAGAGCCGGAGTGAACAAAGAGCCCGCACGGTGGATGGCCCCATGGATTTCCAATCCCTTCTGTTCGATATCTATTACTTGTCCGAGAAAGTTCAGCATTATTCCAATGAAATCTCCGGACTGGAATTTGCTGACGAGCGGGGATATCTCGACGATTCCGAAACGGGCAAGCTTCGTCTGTATGCGGACAGCCTCGAAGAGACAAAAAAAATCGCGGAGGCACGGCTCCGGGAAGCCCGCGAGAAATATCGCGATAACTTCCACCGGCATCTCGACGATGTCGTGGAGCGCGTCGCGGTATTCGGGGATCAACTCAAGGAAAAGAACGACGATAAGCTGAAGTTCGACATTGAGATGCTCGAAGATCTCATTGTTCATGTCAAGGATGTCAGGCAGGGAAGGGAGCCGAAGTATTCGGTCTGGTGGGTGTTTTTTTATATACAATCGGTACTATGCCAAAGCGGTGAGTTCCGCTTCTCGGGGAAAAGCCTGGGAGATGGGGTGAGTCCTATCAGGCCCCGCTGTCCCGCATGCTCTTTCGAGAATGATATCACCAACACTATCAACATCTTCCTGCCGCCGACCGGGGTCCCCTGGCAGAGCGTCACCATCCTGGATGAATACGCGTGCGCCGGCTGCCGCCAGCGGTTCCGGGTGATGTTCAAAATCCACTTCGGGGACCCGGTCCGGTTTGAGATCATCAGCGTCGATTTCCCGCCGGTGAGCTTTACCTGGTAGCGATTTACTGGACGGGGAAGCGGTCGCTTAACCGCGGCGGGTCCTCCTTCCCGGGGCGGCCCGCAGCTTGCGGTTACCAGATATACAGCGCGGACAGGGTGAGGCCGTAGTTCAGATCGTACCCGAGCTTCGGCGCGCTGCCGCTGTCGAGGTACTTGATCACCTGGCAGCGCCCTCCCAGGTTGATCGAGGTTGATATCGAGCTGAAGAAATACGAAAAAACAACTGACGTGTTGTTTCCGATACCGTTGTACTCATAGGTGACATTATCCGCTTCGATCGCGGTCCCGCTGTAGCGGGGGAAATAGCCGTAATACGTCATCCAGAAATACAGGATGGAGGTGCCCAGGCTGGCGCTGAGGTTTCCCAGCAGGGGCATCCCGTACGAAATCCCAAGACCCGGTCCATTTATGTGGAACTGGTTGTTGAACATGCCGATTTGCACTGGGTACGAAGGAACGGTGTGCGTGCCGATGAGCTCGACCTCGTCGAAATTCATCATCTTGTATCCCAGTGAGACCCTGAACCGCGCGTTAAGGACGTACATGAAGCTGATTTCGACTTCCTCGCGCTCATACCCGGTGTTGAGCGTGATCTTTGTCACCGACGGGACGTCCACCGTGTACTCTGTTTCCTGGTTTGTCACAGAGTACATCGCCTGCGCGCTCAAAATGAAACTTTCGTAAAACTGGAACGTCACGATGCCGCCCGCCAGGAGCGCAGGGTCCACCTCCGCGTTATCGTGCTGCCCGATGAACTCCGGGGTCCAGAACGAGTAGTACAGGGAAGGCCCTATCCCAAGGTTCCATGAAAAGACACGTGCCGGTACACACAGGAAA
>JAGODF010000033.1 GCA_017998375.1 Spirochaetota bacterium | reverse complement strand
CATAGAAACCTCGCGGCACTGCAAAATGAATATCAGGCAATGATGACCAATGCCGAAACGAATGAGATAATGGCGGATATTGAATACCTTCGCGCGCACGATTTGAACTATACGAGCCTTATCAATAAAATGGCCTCGGATTATTATAGCTACAAAAGCTGGTACAACAAGTACGAGTACGCTAACAGCAAATGCGGATCGAAAAATCCCGTGACCCGGCGCCGATGGAGGAACAACCGCGATCACAGGCGTAATCAATACAGGACGTATTATACCGCGTACGAGGGGAGCCAGACCCAATTATCATCGTATTTCCTTGCCATAATCGATTCCCGAACCAATCTGGAATCATACCAGTCCCAGCTCACCGCCCTTGACATGGTGCGGAGCGCCGGGGAGTTCCGCGAAACGACGCTCGCGAAGGACCGCTACTCCCTGACAACGGAGGACCGCGAACGCATCCACGACGCGCTGGACAACCGGACCGATTCCGGCGCCGGGGACGTGAACATAAACGGCCTGCGGCACATGGCCCAGCGGAAGGACATCGACGGCTACGCCGTGAAAGTGAAGAGGGTGGGCGATACGCTCCAGGTCCTGGACCGCGAAGGGAAGGTGACCGGGAGCTACGCTCTTGGTGACGTGAGCGTGATCCTCACCTCCGACGAGGCGGGAAGTTCGATACTCGCGCACGCAGACCTCGCCGAAGGGTCCGAGGCGTATCTCACCGATTACGTCTACTCGTCGCTGGACGTGACCCGGGCGCTCGCGAAGACCTTGACGAACCGGCGCGCCGGCATGAAGCGGGTACTGGAGGACCGCGCCGCCGCGTCGACGCACGACCGCACGGTGGTGCTTCGCGACCTTGAATCGCTCCATCACGCGCTGCTGTTGCAGGCGGCGTCGGTGGGGACGGCCCTGCCGGCGACAATCCGGGAGGCGAAGCCCCGGAGCTTCGACGGCTACGCGAAGGCGGTGAGCGACCTGGTGTACGACGGCTCCGGCGGAAGCGTGGACGACAGGATAGTGAATGAGCTCATGGCGCAGAACAACTCCTTCCAGAACCAGAACTGGAGCTTCCTTACGGAAACGTACAGCCAGAAGAAACAATCCTGGATGGAAACCGCCGCCTTCGTCCGCACGCGCGGCGAGCGCGACTGGGCGGACAACCTCTACGCGGTGGAAAACGCCTGGCGCAAGTGGAGCATGGAGACCAGGGCGACGATCGCCCAGGACGAAAAGGACTGGGAGAAGGCCCAGGGCGCCTTCGCCGCATCGCAGGAGCGCTGGAAGGCCACCACGGCCGTGGACAGCGCCGACGCCGCCGCGGAGATGCTGGGACGCGACCTCGAGGCCGACATCCGCGCCTCCGTGGAGGCGGTGAACGCGGGACTCCCGAAATCCCTGGCGCTTTCCTTTGACGCCGAGTCGCTTTACCGCGACGCTATGAAGAAGGCCCCGAAAGCGGACCTGGGCGCACTGTCCAAAAGCATGATGGCCGCAAATACAACCGCGGGCTTCACGAACATGCTGAACCTGGGCCTCTCGGGCAACCTGGCCCAAAGCTTCGAAAAACAGATGCAGTCCTTCGAGAACGGCATGTCGGTGATGAAGAACCTCCGGATGAGCGAGGTGATCTACAACATGCTGGACGGCTTCGAAGCCCAGCTCGCCGAGGTGAACAAACAGAATTACGACACCGTTCTCACGGGACTCGCGGTCGGCTACGAAGCGCCTTTTGTACGGAACACCAAGGGGCGACAGTGGAACATCCGTGTGGTGGAAGATTACAGCCTCACGGACACAAACTACCATACCATCCGCTTCGCGGATTATCAGAACTTTGTCAACTCCACGGTGAAAATGAAGAGCCTGCGCAGCCTCAACGGCGGCGCGGTCGATTTCAGCGACCCCACAAGCTATAATATGATTGACGCGCGGGAGCTTGAGATGTATGTGAGGTTAGAAACCGACCACCTCAACAAAGAAATAGAAAAAGTATTCGGGGGAACGGACGGCCTATTCCAACAGCACAGCACAGGAGAGTTCGCCCGCCTGCAGAACGAGTTCAATTCTGCCTACAGCGATTATTTAGCCGGCGAGGCGATGATGGGGGGCGACTGGTACCGCACTCCCATCTTCAAAAACGGCCCTGACCCTATGACGGTCGCGAAAGTCGGCGCGGCCGTCGCCGCCGGCCCCTGGGCGGCCTTCGCAGTGACGGCGATACTCCTCACGGTTGACGCGAAGGACGGCATGATCTCGGGCAGGCAGGCCCTCATGCAGGGCGGCGTGGGCTTCGCCTCCTCGTTCACGGGAGGGCTTGGAGGCCTGGCAGTCAACATGGCCGCGAGTGGCATTGACTATGAGCAGGACGGCGGCATGGGCTGGGACAACGACAAGTTCAGGGAGGGCGCTATCCGCAACGCGGCGAGCTACGTGCTTTCTTCCTCACTGGGGGGGGCGTTCAAAGCGGAGAACAGTACCTGGGGCACGGGTCTCTCGCAGGGCCTTTCGGCCGGGCTCATGAACGGCGTCCAGATTTCCTCCAGCGGCTGGGGCGATCTTGATCTCGATTACGACAAGGCGAACTGGCGCGAGCACATGGTGACGGGCGCAGCGTCGGGCATTACGGCGATGGTGACCAAGGCGATGAGTGGCAAAGGGAACACCGGAAGCGAGCGATCCCAGGCCAATAATCCGAACGGCATGTCGAGCTACCCCGAACAGTGGGGAAGCGTGTTCGGCAACGCGGGCGTGTTCGACACGCAGAACGCCTTCACCATGAAAGCGATCTCGGGCGGCATAAACAGCATGCTCATGACCGCTGCCTACCACGCGTTGGGCGGCAAGGGCTTCAAGAACGATTACTCCGATATGAACTGGAACAACATGATCTTCAGCGCGTATGACCTTGGAAACTTCCAGGGGGCGAAGGCGAACGAATTGGTGAAGTCTCAGTCGACAACCGCCAGAAATGCCGCCGATTGGAGCGATGCGCGAACCGGTGAGACAGGAAAAATCTGGTGGCAGACAGGTCTGGATGGTCTGGCGAAGGCGCTCGAGTACTCCGACAAGGGAGACGCCACGCTGAGGAATGTGTTCGGGAAGATAGGCGAATATGGAGTGAAGGGAATCGCAGGGCTTGGTTCACTGGCAGTCGATGGACTTAGCGCGGCGTGGAGAGGAGTGACTGGCTTATTTGCGAGTTCACCTTCTACTGGTGCTGGACGATCAACCGAATTCGTTGAGATGATGAAAGACAAGTCCATGCAGAAGTGGGTTATGGACATGATGTACCGCGATAAGGATTTTGCGAAAATAGCGGATGAACTCGGGTTGGCTCCCGAGCTAAAAAAGATTGGCATGGATATGAATACCGTTGAATCTTATAAAGAAAATCGCGATAAAAACTATTCAAAAGATGGAGACGGTATTCTATCGCCGAAGTCGCATCGTGAGTATGCGGATTATTTTGATGCCAAGATGCGACTCAGCAAAGAAATGGGATCGGATTATGCAATCTCACTGGAGGACAAAGCTGATCTTGTGCGAACTGTGCAGCAAAAGAATGGGGCCTCTATTTCTCAAGAACTCGTGGAAACAATCAAGGGAAGTGCCGAGTATAAAAGGATCCTTCAGGATAAAGGGGTATCATTATCTAATGATGCAGACATCGAGAAATATGCGAATAAAATAGCTCGTGAAGCGTGCGTAAACGCAAATTTGTGGGTTTCGCTCAAAGTGGCTGGCGCCAATGTGGAGAGTTATTATGGCGATTTCTATATGAAAAGTGTGAAAAGGGATGATCTCATTAAAGATAGTACTGGATTGATTCTTAATGCACGTCGAGACACATGGGGGATTGATTATCAACGAGTCGCGAACAATTATAAAATAGATGGGAAAGCAATTGAAGTTGTGAGAGGAAGTGATTTCAACTCATTCCTCAACGATATTGAGAAGAACGATGTGGTAGTACGAGGTTCATGGGGTCATAACATGAGTATCATCAGTGGAAACCTATATGATACTGGATTAGCAGGTAGGAAGTGGGGGGGGGATCCAATAAAATTTATTAAAGACCGAAGTTTTTTAAGTTCATATTATTACTTAAGATTATTGAAATAATGGAGGATTGCGATGAAAAATATCGTGAATTATTGGATTGCATTAACAACAGCAGTGATTATTTCATCATGTGTTTTTGCACAAACTAATATTGTTGAGTATTTTAAATCACGAGGGGCAAGTGTTTATGAAAGAAGAGGTAAAACACATATTGTTCTATCTGGGGGAAAACAATGGAATGATAATGATTTGAAAAATATTAATCAAATAACAAATTTATATATACTTGCTTTAGGGGAAACGAATATTACTGATATTGGAATAGGTTATCTTTCAAATAATG
The DNA here is from genome assembly GCA_017998375.1 of Spirochaetota bacterium. GTDB lineage: Bacteria > Spirochaetota > UBA4802 > UBA4802 > JAGODF01 > JAGODF01. The sequence continues at coordinate 15,091 of JAGODF010000033.1, read as the reverse complement.
ATAACCTTGAATCCCTTGGGGTCTCATCAACGCGAATCAATGGGGAAGGGTTTAAAAGTATTAAAAGGTTAGAGAAATTAAGTAATTTAGATGCGAATAATACTATGTTAAACGATGAAGGATTAAAGTATGTCAGTGAGTTGCAGGGTCTCGAAGAACTACAAGTAGGAGGAACTAAAATATCCGATAGTGGGTTACGACATTTACAGAAAATGCCCAAACTGAAAAGTTTATACATCAATAACACCAATATTACCGACACGGGTATGCAATATTTAGTGGGAGTAAAAAACTTACAGTATGTTCTCGTGATGGGCACGAAAGTAACCACCAAGGGCATCGCGAATTTAAAAAGAAAGCTACCGCATTGTGAAATAGATAATAAACTTCCAGCGGATGCTGGTTTGAAATGAGCACGCATTACAAAACGGGGCCTGGGGCGAAGCCCCAGAAAAAGCCCCCAGCAGGGGCCCCCTTCACCCGCTCCATCCCCTCCAACTCCTTCGAGGCACAAGCCCTCGTAGGCGAAGCCTTGCTCCACTTCCGCGAAGCGAAATCCGCGGGCCTCGCGCGGGACGTGGAGGAATACTTCTTCCGCCTGGCCCTCGACGAGACGCTGACCAACGCCGTAAAGCACGGGAACCGCGGCGACGCGGCGAAGGAGATCACGCTCACCGTAAACTTTACGAAACACGGCGCGAAGGTGACGGTGTGCGACGAAGGAGGAGGCTTTTGCGTTGAGCAGGTGCCGGACCCGAGGAGCGCGGAGCGGAAGTATCGAAAGGGAGGGCGCGGAGTGTGGATTCTGAATGCGGTGGGGTCGGTGGTGTGCAGGGGGGCGTGCGTGGAGGTGCGGTTGTAGTTTTCCGGGGTGTAAGTTTAAATAATCACGCAAAATCACAAATCACACGGGGCCTGGGGCAGCGCCCCAGAAAAGCCCCCGCAGGGGCCCATATACTCGCCGGCACGATAAAATACTTGATCTCATTCGGGCATCATGTCCCAATAGAACCATGAAGCTTATTATACAGGTCCCCTGCTACAACGAGGCCGCGACGCTGCCGGAGATGCTGAAGCACCTGCCGCGAAAGGTTGCCGGGTTTAAAAAAGTCGAATGGCTGGTAATCGACGACGGAAGCGGCGACGGCACGGCCGAATGCGCGCGGAAGCACGCGGTGGACCACGTGGTGAGCTTCACCAGGAACATGGGACTGGCGCGCGCCTTCATGGCCGGCATCGACGCGTGCCTGCATTTGGGCGCCGACGTCATCGTCAACACCGACGCCGACAACCAGTATGACGCGCGCGACATCCCTGCGCTGACGCGGCCCATCCTGGAGCGTCGTGCCGAGATCGTGGTGGGGGCGCGTCCAATCGACGAGATCGCCCATTTTTCATTCGTGAAAAAGGCGCTCCAGAGGATCGGGAGCGCGGTGGTCCGCCTCCTCTCGAAGACCGACATTCCCGACGCTCCCAGCGGTTTCCGCGCCTTCAGCCGCGACGCCGCCATGCGGCTGCACGTTTTCGGCGACTACACTTACACGCTGGAGACCATCATCCAGGCCGGGCAGCAGAACATGAACATTATAGCGATACCGGTGCGGGTCAACGTGGACCTGCGCGAGTCCCGGCTGGTAAAGAGCGTGCCACGCTACGTCTTCAAAAGTTTCCAAAGCATCGTCCGCATCTTCATAGTGTACCGGCCCTTCCGCTTCTTCATGAGCCTGGGACTGCTGCTCTTCGGCGCCGGGTTCCTGGTGGGCGCGCGTTTCCTGTGGTTCTATCTCACCGGGAGCGGGGAAGGGCACATCCAGTCGCTCATCCTCGCGGCGGTGCTGTTGATGATCGGATTCCAGGCGATGCTCTCGGCCTTCATCGTGGACCTGCTCGCCACGAACCGCAAGCTGAGCGAGGACGTGCTCTACCGCGTTCGGAAAATGGAATGCGTGAAGGGTAACCGGTAGTGGCCGACCAGGCCGGGGGAAAGCTCTCGCCGTATCTGCGAAAGCGCCGCATCGCGGCCGCTCAGCCGCACCTCTCCGGCAGGGTGCTCGATTACGGCTGCGGCGTCGGGGCGCTGGCCGATATCATCCCGTCCGGGCACTATGCCGGCGTCGACGCCGACGGCGAGTCCCTTGACATGGCGAAAAGGCTGCATCCTGCCCACCGGTTTTATCGGCCTGATACCACTGCGGTGAAGGATGGCGCGTTCGATTCGATAGCGCTCCTCGCCGTGCTTGAACATATCAATGACAGGATAGAATTCCTGCGCGGGCTGGGTGCCCTGCTCGCGGAAAAAGGGAAAATCGTTCTTACCACACCTGGTCCGCTCGCCGGCCCCGTGCACGCCGCCGGTAGCAGGATGGGCCTTTTCAGCCGCGAGGCCGCCGAGGAGCACGGAAAACTCGTTGGATTCGCGGAAATGGAGCGCCTTGCCCGCGCCGCGGGATTTCGCGTAACGCTGAAGAAACGGTTCCTCCTGGGGATGAACCAGCTCTTCGTTCTGGAGAAGGCATGACCGAAAACACCACTGAAGAAGGCATCCCGGCGGGGAATCTCTGCGACAAGTATACCACGCGCAATCCCATCTACCGCATGATCATGTCCGGCTACTTCCGGGACGTGCGCGAACTGGTGGACGGGGTGAAGGATGATATCTCCACCGCGAGCGAGATCGGCTGCGGGGAAGGCTACCTCGCCTCCTACCTGTCGTCGCTGGGGATACCCTCGGTCCGTGGCTGCGACTTCTCGGAGCGGATCATCCGCGTGGCGCGGGAGCGGAATTCCGGGAAGGGGATATCCTACCATGTGAAAAGCATTTACGATATCGGGCGCGCGGAGGCGGCGGACCTGGTGGTCTGCTGCGAGGTGCTGGAGCATCTCAACGATCCGGATTCAGCGCTGGACAGCCTCCACGGCGTCACGGGAAAGTATTGCCTCATGAGCGTGCCGCGCGAGCCGCTCTGGAGAGCGCTCAACCTTGCCCGCGGCCGGTATCTCTCCTCGCTTGGAAACACTCCCGGTCATATCCGTCACTGGTCATCCCGCTCGTTTCTCCGCTTCGTGTCGCGGCGCTTCAAGGTGCTGGAGGTCCGCCGTCCCATACCGTGGACCATGGTGCTCTGTGAAAAAAAAGGATGAGAGCTGCGCCGCGATTGCCGTGAGGGCGGTCGGATGGGTGCTGGTCGCGGCATCCCTCGCGTACATCGCGTACGCAATCACGCGCTCGCCGCTCGGAAGCATCAGCGTACACGTAACCGCCGGGAGCATCCTGGCGGTTATCCTCTTCGCCGGCGCGTATTCCATCCTGAATATACTTCTGGCTTTTTGCTGGGCGTTCATAGCCGGGGCTGTCTCGCCGGGAGGGCCGCCTGTTCCTGCGCTTGTGCGCATCCATCTGAAAACGGGTATCGTGAAGTACTTGCCGGGAAATGTCTTTCACCTGGCGGGGCGCCACGTGCTGGCCGGGAATGCCGGGATGGGGCAGTGGGCGGTCCTTGCTGCCAACATCGTGGAGATGGGAACAATTGTCGCGGCGGCGCTCGCGATTATCGCGGCGACCGCGGGGTCGGGGCGTCTCGGGGACGCGTTCCTGCTTCTGCGCGGGCGGGTCGATCCGGCATTGGCTTTCATTGCCGCGGTCGCGGGCATGGGTGCGGCCGTCGGTATCATGGCGTTTCTCGCGCGCAGGTACCGTATGCGTATCGCCCTCGGGTCGTTGCGGACGCTGGCGGGGGTGTTCGCGGGCTACCTGGTGTTTTTCGCGGCAGCGTCGCTATTGCTCCACGGCCTGTGCGTGCGCATTTCCCCGGCGGGAAGCGAGGCAATCGGGTACATTCCCGTTCTCGGGGTGTTTTGCCTTTCCTGGGTGGCGGGTTTTGTTGTGCCCGGCGCTCCCGGCGGGTTGGGGATACGCGAAGCGGTCATTGTCGCGGCGCTCTCGGCGCCCGCGGGCGAGGGAGCGGCCCTCGCCGCGGCGCTCCTGCTACGCGTTATCACGGTTGGCGGCGACCTGTTGTCCTTCTGCTATTCCTTGCGGCGCGGGCGGGGCTGATCAGCCGTTGGTCAGGTACCTGGAATAAAAGTCCTTGTAGTTGAGGATGGTGAAGATCGTCTCGAGCCGCGAGAGCTTGAACATGTTGCGGATGCCTTCCTCCACGTCGTACAGGACCAGGTCTGTGTGGCCGTCGTGGGCGGTCTTGTTGAGCTTCACCAGGGCGCCGATGCCGGAAGAATCGAGGTACACCAGGCCGGAAAAATCGAGGGCGATGGTCGCCGGTTTCCCCGCCAGCTTGCCGGTCACGGCGTTCTTGAAGTCCGTGGCCGTGTTGAGGTCCAGCTCGCCCTTGACGTGCATTATAATGAGACCTTTCTTGTCTTCGGAGGTGATGTCGATCATGATGCCCCCTGCCTGTTCAGGTACTGTGTCTCGAATTCCCTTTTGGTCGTGATCTGGAAAAGCCGTTCGAGCCTGGAGGTGCCGAAGAGCTGCTGTATCCCGGGGCTCAGGTCATAGAATACGAGCTTCTTGCCTTTTTTCATCGCCTCGTTGAAGAACTTTACCAGGGCGCCGATCGCGGGGGAGTCGATGAACGCGAGGTCCCTGCAGTTGATGGCGATGACGGACGCGGGCTTCCTGATCTGCTCGTTCCATACGTGCTCCAGTTCGGAAACCTTTTCGTGGTGGAGCTCCCCCTTTATGTTGACGATAACGACGTCCGCCGTGTCTTCTATTATGAATGATAGCATGCGTTTCTCCTGGCGAGTGTCATTTGCCGCACCGCGCGCTGGTGAATTCCAGGGCCTGCTTGTCTCCCAGGGATGCCGCCTTTTTCATGTCCGCGCAGGCCTGTTCCATTCTTCCCGCTTTCGCGTTGATGTTGCCCCGGTTGAAGTGGGCCATCGCGTGGTCCGGGTTGCTCCGGATGGCAGAATTGAAGTCCGATAATGCGGCTTCATAGTCCTTGAGTTTCGCCTTCGCGAACCCTCTGTTGTTGTACGCCTCGGCGTCGCCGGGGTCGAGCCGTATCACCTCGGAAAAATCCTCGATCGCCTTCACGACCTCGCCGGTTTTCATGCGCGCCAGGCCCCTGTTGTAGAACGCGTTCACGTAACGCCGGTTCAGTTCGATGGCCCTGGTATAGTCCTTTATGGCGCCTTTCACGTCGCCCAGCTCGTTCCTGGCGGTGCCGCGGTTGTTGAAGGCCTTAAAATAGTCAGGATTGACGGCGATGGCCCGGGTGAAATCCTCGACTGCGCCGTGAAAATCGCCCGCGCCGCTTTTGGCGTTACCCCTGTTGTTGAGGGCGTCAACCATCGAGGGATTCAGATTGAGGGCTTTGGTGAAATTGTCGATGGCCTCGGCATGTTTCCCTGACTTGAGTTTCTCCATGCCGGCATTGTAATAACCGTTCGCGTCGTGGTTCGCGCATGATATACACAGCGGAAGTATAATCGCGCCGAGCATGTGCAGGCATGAAGGATATATGCGGAAAGGGTAGTTCATATAGAATACTGTACAGTGTGCGCTCCAGAAATCAATAACAAAATAATATAATCCTGCCCGAAGGGGCTGATTGGTGATTAATATTTTGATCAATAATCAATGTAATGAATAATCAATATTGATAATTGGATATTGAGAAATATTTGTAAACATATATAGTCAAAAAACACTATTGCATACTAATTTTTTCATAAAAGAAACAATATTCTTATGAAATACTATTGACAGGGATCTGAAGTGCAGGTATGGTTTATACCGACCAGACGGATTGGTTGAGTATCCAACCATAAGAGGGGGTTCTGTATATGCGTCACAACACAAAGATATCGGTTCTTACTGTTTTTCTGGTGCTTGCCTTCTTTACCGCGTCGCTCCAGGCGATGAGCCCAAGACCGCCCGCGCAGGCGACAGTTGGCTACGGCTCAACGGCGAACTATATTTGCAGCGGACACGCGGAGTACTCCTTCGGAAGCCTCGTGTCGGGAACAAAATGTTATTACTATATCCCGAGGGTGCTGAAAAACGGGTCCAGGGCGCCTGTGGTCGTATTCCTTCACGGTATGATCCTGCTGGCGCCGGAAATCTACCAGGCCCATATCAACCACCTGACAAAGCAGGGGTATATCGTCATCTTCCCGCAGTTCCAGCCTTCCATTCTAACCCTGATGTTCGAGATGGACCAGGAAGTGTGGCTGGCACGGGCGGTTGATTCAGTAAGTGAAGCGCTGGAACGGATCGGCGCGAGGGCGGACCAGGCGAATATCACCCTCTATGGCCATTCGCTGGGCGGGCTTTTGGCATACAGCTGGCAGGAAGAGCCGGGGGCGCCCATCGCTACAAATATTGTGCTCTCGAATCCCTGCTGCGACATGATGGCCGCCATGCCCTCCGACATACCCGGGATGGACTGGCTTGTGAACCTTTTCATAAACCAGATAGACTACAGGGCGAAGGCGGCTGCGATTCACTGCCCGGTGATACTCATGACGGGGAACAACGACACTATCGCCCCGGACTGGACCGCAGTGAACGGCTACAATGAAATGATAAACGCGCTCACGCGGGTGCTCTACCGCTTCAACACCGACACGTACGGTGATCCCGACTTGCGCGGCGACCACATGGCAAGCATATCCGACGACGGCTGGATGCCCTCCTGGATGATGGAGCTCTTCGGCGGTGACGGCGAAGTGGATGCCGTGGATTACCGGTACTACTGGGCGGGGCTCGACGCGGCACTGCGCGACGAGGTGGAGATCAATTTCAACATGGGCAAGTGGTCGGACGGGAGGGCGGTGAACCCGGTGGAGACGCTGGCGAAAGATCTGTAATCAGGAAAGCGCACCAATCGAAACCAGCGAGGCGCGGATCATGATCCGCGCCTCGTCTTTTGGGGCGTGGAAAACCCGCGGTTGTGCGGAATTCACCGATCACGATTCCCTGCAGCCCAGCTCGTCGAGTGACGCGGCGTTTACCGTGCCGCTCAATTCCGCGGTCTTCCGCGCGATGAGCCAGGTGTATTCACGGATCCTGTCGTTCGCCTGGTTCACTTCCATTGCCATCTCCGAAAGACGTTCGATGGTCTTGAGCGACTGGTTCATGGAGATCAGCTGTTCGTTTGTGGCGGTCACCACGTCCTTCGAGAGGCTGTCAATGACCTCTGCCTGGTTCACAACGGACGTCACGGCCCTGGTATGGTCCTCCATCAGGGATTTTACCGTGTCGATGCGCGCGCGGATGGTGCTCACCATGGAGAATATCACGTCGGTGGATTCTTTGGTCCGCCCCACTATCTCGTTGCCGCTCTCTATGTCGCGGATGATCTTCCCGATCTTGTCGGCTATCTGCTTGGAATTGTCCGAGGTCGCCTGTGCGAGCTTGCCTATCTCGTCGGCCACCACGGCGAAGCCGCGCCCGTACTCCCCGGCGCGCGCCGCCTCGATGGCCGCGTTGAGGGAAAGCAGGTTGATCTTGTCCGAGATGTCGTTGATCATGTTGATGAACTGGTCGATCTCCTTGCCGCCGGCGTTGATGGTGGACATTTTATCATTCATCAGCCTAAGGCTTTCATGGGTGCTGCTCGCCGAGTTGGAAATCTGGAGGATATCTTCCGCGACCTGGAGGCTTTCCCGGATCATGTTCTTCTGTGCCTCCTTGAGCGCCGTGACCATCTCCTTCGACTTCTCGCCCTCTTCTTTCTGATGGAGCGTCGCGCCGTGGATATGCTCCGTCGTGGAAGTGAGCTCCTCGAATGTGGCGGAGAACTCCTCGCTGGTGGATGCCTGCTCCTGCGCGAGCTGCGAGAACGTGTCGCTGATGCCGGTAAGCTCCTGGCTCACCTTGGAAAATTCGTTTGAAATGACGTTTGCCGTGTTCACGACCTCCTGGAGGAACTTCGCCCGTTCCTTGGAAATGCGTTCATTCTCCAACTGTTCCCTGTACATCGTCTCGATGTCTTTCCTCATGGAGTTGATCCTGTCGGCGAGGCCCACGGAAAAGAGGAGGACCATCAGGGCCGATCCTATCTGCACGCTCCAGTTGGTGACGAAGGTGGCGGGGAGTAACCCGAAAGTTTTTGTGGTATAGATGACGATACCGAGCACAGTTCCGAAAAGCCCCAGCATGTAGAAGCGGGCCGGCCTGTATCTTCTCATGGTGAGATAGACGCCTATGACCAGGTGGACCACCGCGGCGGCGAGCGAGAGCGCGGTGGCGAGCACTATCGCGACACGGTACTTCGCGACGAGCGCGAAGATGAAGCTCACGGCGGCGGGAAGTATTATCACGAATATCGCTATGCGGTCGATAGTCCTGAAATTTTTTGCGGTCTGGAGGTACGACCGCATGAAAAACCCGGAAAGGAGCGCGATGAGCGACATGAACAGGGGGAGACAGTTGTTGGCCCACCAGATGAAATTGGGCCAGAGGTACTGGAAGGCGAAACCGTTGAGCGTCAGCTGGAAAAGTATCCATGCCGTAATCATGAGCACGTAATAGATGTAGCTGGAATCCTTAGATGAAAAGAAGATGAACAGGTTGTAGACTACCATGATGAACATGAGGCCGTAGTAGATCCAGTGCACGGGGAATTCCGTGACAAGGCGGTTGCGGTCGCCCTGGGGGGACCACATCAGGAAAGCGAAATTGACGGAACTGGAAGATGCGATCCTGAGGTAGTACGTATGCTCCCCGGGCGGGGTGTCTATGCTGAGCATCAGGTTCCTGTCGTTCACCTCGCGGTGTCCGAACGGCAGCATGTCACCGGTTTCCTTTTCCGTGAACCCGCCGCCGGGTTTCGGCGAATAGAGTTTGACCGAGTCGAGGAGAGGGTAGTCTATTTCGAACAGCCAGCGGGAGCTCCGGCCCGAGTCGTTGCGCACCGCGAACTTGAACCAGAACACAGAAGTGGCATAGCCGAAGTTGAAGGACTTCCTGGTTTCCGGTGTCCACCGGATGTCCCCGGAAGCGGCATTGTCTATGGTAAGGGAGCCGTCCTCGTCCCGGTAATAGAAGGTATTCCTGGTGAGCGTTACCGCCTGGAGGGAATCGGTAATGGGGACCGGCTGGAGAGTCTGGGCTTCAAGAGAGGTCGTAGACATGCGCGGCAACAGAAAGCTCCCGAGCATCAGGAGAAGCGTCACGGCTTTTTTCACAAGAACCTCCGGCTTGTCGCGGTTGCGAGAAAGATGATTCGACTATCATAGCACGTGAATCGTCGTCAACAATATTAATAAAATGACGACTCACAAAAATCGTTAGAAGCGCGTGGTTGCCGTTCGGGATGTCGGTTGTTTTTATTCGACAAGGCATTCATGAGGCGGGATACAGTATCGTAGTGATCCGGCAGTAGAATGCCAGTCACGGCCTGTTTTTCATCGTATTGACAAAATGTTGTTGTTCCTCTTCGGGCAGGATGCTATACGAAATTCAGCAATACCTTCCGGCACCGCGGGTGAGATGATGATACCGCCGCACCGTGCCGCTTACGGGGTTTTCAATGAAGAACATCGCCATGCGCCGTTTCAATACCGTTATCGACTTTCTGGCCCGCCTGGTCGACGTGTTCCGGGGCCCCACGTTCCTCATGACCTTCCTGCGCGTCGACCCGCGGCTCAGGGAAAAGGTCATGCTCGCGGTCTCCGTGGCGAACAACTGCTACGGCTGAATGAAGGTCCACACTTCCCTGGCAGGGAGGCTCGGCATCACCCAGGGGGAGATAGAAAGGCTTATCGCCCTCGATGAAAAGGAGTTCGATTACCGAGAGTGGCTCGCCCTGCGCTACGCCCAGGACTGGGTCTATCTCGGAGGAGAGGAGCCTGCCGGCGAGTATATGGACGATTTCCGCCGCGAGTACGGCGCGCGGGAGCGGAAGTACATCCTGAAGCTCATGCGGATGATGCGCTTCGCGAACCTGTGGAACAACACCTTTCACGGGCGCGCCTGGAGGCCCGGCACGGACGGCACCTGCGAACTGTGAGCCGGCACATGACACGAATGCTCGCGGGTCCAGGCTGATACGCGCAGTGGTGGAACACGATCCAACTTTGTCAGAAATGATTGACATCGTTCCGCGAAGCCGCTATCATCACCCACTTCCTTCACGCTTATATCAAGGAGCTTCCCATGATCGGCATCACGATCGAAGCGTCGACCACCTGTACGAAGTGCGGCGAGCAGGCCGCCATCAACGCCATGGTCCCGAGGCTGCTCTGCATCCGCTGCGGCGCCGTGATAGAACTATCGCCTGATGACTGGAACGCCATCATCGGCGATGCGCTGATGGAGGCGCCGCGCATGGCAGAGGGAGAGGGAAGGAACTCTACCATCTTCTCGGATCCATATACTTTCAAGGTGCTCTACGGGCGCCAAGCGCCGCAATTCCGGGACACGAAAAAGCCCATCGACATGGACGGGGCGATTGCAAGTGCCGGAAGAGGGATCATCGAGGAGAGGGATACCGGGGCCCGCCGGTCGGTCCGGTCGGTGCTGCCGGAGTACGGGCCGAGGTTCCCCGGGGTGACGCACCTTCTCTGCGAGGACTTCGACCAGCTCCCGGGGGCGAGCGGCGGCTTTTCCGAATTCCATTTTCCGAAGTCGGATGGGCCGCAACTCTTTGTCTGCCCGCAGTGCGGAGGCTCCCTGCGGCTCGACGGCACGGAGCGCACGGTGAAATGTACGCACTGCGGTACGATATCGCACATCCCCGACGATCTCTGGCTGAAGCTCCACCCGGCGAAGCTCGTGTCGCGCTGGTATCTCTGGTTTAACGAGAACCTGCGCCTGTACGAATGGGAGGGCGATCTCTGGGACATCGTCGCCGACGGCGAGGGCAACCTGTACATCGCCCATGAATCGCCCGAATCCGACGGGCCCACCCTGGTATCGCTCGGTAGCGATTACAAGTCGCGCTGGATTCGGGACGATCTGAATGACTTCAAGCCCAAAACATCGAACGGAAACCCAAGTCTTTCCATCGCCCCGGAAGGCAGGCTCCTGCTGTGGAGCGGCGACAGGCACGCGTTGCTCTCGCTCTCCCGTGCAGACGGGAAGGAGCTGGACCGCCTGGGCGGAAGCCGCGGGCGCACGCCGGCCGGTGACGGTTCGTTCAGAATGAAACAGGCCAAATCAATGGCGGTTGACATCGACGGGACGATCGTAACTTTCATGTGCCGGGATAAGAAGGATGTCGATGATAACTCTTTCTGCGAACTTGTGCGCTATTCCACTGACGGCGCGGAAATGCCGTTCTGGCCCGAACGCAAAGGGAAGACGGGCGTCCTGGGTAAGGTGAAGGCGTTTTTCTCGGATTGGAGCGCTCCCGGTTACTTTGAGGGCATAGGAGACCGCGTCGTCAACATCAGGGACCATGACGTGGTCCTGAGCGTGGGTCTGGACGGGCACTACTATCTGCTTTCCTTCGACAAACTTGCCAGATATGACCGCAATGGGAAAAAAGTGTACGGGTTGAAGCTTCCGTGCGACCACGCCTGGGGCCGCGCCTGCGCGGACGGCGGCGGCAATGCCTTCATATTGTGCAGCGGTATGGGTGAAGACCGGTTTGTCCTGCGCGTGTCGCCGTCGGGTGACGATGTCCGCGTCCATGTGCCGTACGTGGCAGAGGGCGGCGCCATGTGCTGGGAGGATCTGCTTGCGATATCCTCGGGCGGTACGCTCTACGCGGCGGGCTACGACGGCCGGCTGCGTGTTTTCACATCCGACGGCACGCGTATATATGCGAGCGAGCGATCCGGGAAGGATGAGTCGGAGGCGTTGAAAAAGGCGAGGGACGAGCAGGCGTAATCCGGGATAACGGCACGCCTTCAATCATTGTTCAGTATACTTCGAAGCGCCGCCAGCGCCTCCATCGGGTTCCTCGCTGCCAGCACCCGCACCATTTCCCCGTTCCTTCGCCCGAAGCTCACCGTCTCGGCGTGCTCAGGGAGGAGGAGGTCGATACGGTTGCCGCGTATGGCGCTTCCAGTATCCAGGGCGATGTACCAGGAGCCTCCATACTCGATGATGGATCCGTAGGGGATGACCGCCGGGTCCACCGCTGCGACGCCGATGCCCTTCGCGAGGAGCTCTTCCATGGTGAAGTCGCCGGCGGCGATGCGGCCGCTCCAGTCGACGCTCCGGGTGATGCCGTTCTCCGACACCGTGGCCGAGTTGCAACAGCTCCCGGGGCAGTAGGCGGTGATGTCGCAGGCCATCTCAATCGCCGTGTCCGTGGTGAAGCCCGCGGCGCGCTGAAGCTCCCGGTGGACGGGGCTCCTTCCCGCGACGGCTTCCGGAAGCGTCATGAGCGCCGAGCCGGCGAGACAGAGCGCGAGGGTCGCTCCAGTGAGTGCGATGAGTATATCTTCCTGTGCGGGCCATTTCATGATGCGCCCATGGTCGCATCACCCCCACTGGGTGTACAGAAAAAAACAGCGGGGAAAAGACGTGATTGACAATCCGGGCTGGATCTGACTGTATCCGGATGCGCGCCGGGCACGTCCCGGGCTGGAACGAGGTGGACGATGTCGGACATTCCCGGAGTGGTGCGGTCTATCATGGAAAGCCAGCGGTTCGCGGTTCTCGCGACCCAGGGGACGGGCGTCCCCTATACCAATCTCGTGGCCTTTTCCTTCGCGGACACGTTGCGATACATCTATTTCATCACGCCCAGTGACTCCAAGAAGTTCAGGAACATGCGGGCGAATCCCTACGTCTCGCTCTTTATCGACAACCGCGTCAACCGCGGCTCGGACATAGTGTCGGCGGTGGGAATATCGGCCACCGGCGTCGCGACGGCGCTCGATGACGAAATGAAGGAGGACCTTCTGGGGCCGTTCCTGGAACGGCACCCGGACCTGGAGGAATTCGCCTGGGCCCCGGAGAACGTCCTGGTCAGCGTCGGGGTGACGCGCTACACCGTGGTGCGCCAGTTCTCCCAGGTAGAGGTGATCGACCCGCAGGCATTCACGCTGTGAGATGGGGGACGCGGTGCGGTTCATTATCAACTGTCATTCCCATGAATACGGGAATCCACTTTACTTTCGAGAGATTTCGGCACTTTGCTGCGCCCCGGCCGGAATGACAGGCTGATCGGGAAATCATCCTGATGGTGTGCGCGCACTACACACATACCTGAACTGGAGAAAGTGTGATACCGGAAAGCAGAATACGATTCCTCAATGACCGGCCCGTCGCCAGGGGGCGCCACGTTCTCTACTGGATGCAGCAGTCCCAGCGCGCCGAATGCAACCATGCGCTGGAATACGCGGCGTTCCGCGCCAACGAACTTGGCCTGCCGCTCGTCGCCTGCTTCGGCCTCACGGCGAAGTTTCCCGGCGCGCAGGAGCGGCATTACCGCTTCATGCTGGAAGGGCTCGCCGGGACGGCGCGTGCGCTGGAGAAGCGGGGCGTCCGTTTCGTCCTGCGACTCGGCGAGCCGGACGATATCGCAGTGGAGCTCGCGAAGGGCGCCGCGCTCACCGTGACCGACCGGGGGTACCTGCGGGTCCAGGAAAAGTGGCGGAAACGCGCCGCCGGGGCGATGCGCTGTCTTCTGGCGCAAGTCGAGAGCGATGTTGTTGTCCCGGTGGAGGAGGCGTCTCCGAAGGAGGAATTCACCGCCGGCACCTTCCGCCCGAAAATCCTCCGTCACCTGGACGCGCACCTGCTGCCCCTGAAAACCCGCAAGCTCAAAAGGGACTCACTGGGGCTCCGCTTCACTTCCGAGAAGCCGGATGATATCGACAGGCTTCTGGCGAAGCTCGAAATCTACCGGCGGGCAAAGCGCGTCTCGTGGCTGCAGGGAGGGACGGCGGAAGCCGCGCGCCTGCTGGAAGAATTTATCGACGCGAAGCTAGACCGCGTCCCGGAGGAGCGGAACGATCCGTCGAAGGACTGTGTGTCGCGACTCAGCCCCTATCTCCACTTCGGGCAGATATCGCCCCTGGTCATCGCAATGGCGGTGCGGGAACGCAGGTCTCCCGGGAGCGACATCATCCTGGAAGAGCTTATCGTCCGCCGCGAACTTGCCGTGAATTTTGTTCACTACAATCCACAGTACGATTCCTTCAACAGCCTTCCCGCGTGGGCGTCAAGGACGCTGGATGAACACGCCGGCGATCCGAGGGAATATATCTATTCGGAGAAGGAGTTCGAATTGTCGAAGACCCACGACCCGTACTGGAATGCCGCACAGAAGGAACTCCGCGAGCGCGGACACATGCACGGCTACATGCGCATGTACTGGGGGAAGAAGATCCTCGAATGGAGTGCCTCTCCACGGGCGGCGTACGATATCGCCCTCTGCCTGAACGACAGGTACGGCCTGGACGGGCGCGATCCAGGCGGTTACGCGGGCGTCGCCTGGTGTTTCGGCAAGCACGACCGCGCCTGGGGAAGCCGCCCCGTTTTCGGCAAGGTGCGCTACATGAACGACGCCGGCCTCCGGCGAAAGTTCGACATCGATGCGTACGTGCGTAGGGTCGAGTCGTACCGGGGATGATTCCGTCGTTCTCCGCGATCTTTGCGGCTCCGCGTGAGATAACCTTTCCTTCTGCCGTGCCTCCCTGGCGGCTGTTTCCCGCGAAATCTCCTTGACCAGTTTTTATGAAGGAATGATGCTGTGTTCATGGACAGGTTCTTCCGCCCCACTTCGATAGTGCTCTACGGCGCCAGCGTCAATCCCCGGAAGGGGGGATACCAGGTTCTGCGAAATTTCACACAGTACATGGATAGGAACGGCTACAAAGACTTCTTCATCGTCCATCCCCGGGAAACCGTGATGGAGGGCGTGCGGTGCTACCGCGAGCTGGAGGAGGTGCCGTCTCCCGCCGGCGGGCGCATCGACCTGGCGGTCATCGTTCTCCCGGTGCCACAGGTGATGCCCGTGGTGCGAAAATGCGTTGAACGGAACGTGCGGGGCATCCTCATCGAGTCGGGGAACCTTTCCAACGATCCCGGCGAAGCGGCGGCCTTCGCCGGGGAACTGAAGCGCCTTATCGCCGGGAAGGACATCCGCGTGGTGGGACCCAACTCCATAGGCTTCAACGTACCGGACCTGCGCTACTGCACTCCCATCAAGTACTACGA
>JAGODF010000344.1 GCA_017998375.1 Spirochaetota bacterium | reverse complement strand
TCCCATGGGGCATCCCACCGAGGGAATGACAATCGCCGCCACGTCACCGGGCTTATCGCGCAGGGTCATGCCCACGATACGGGCGTCCATGGCCGATTTCACCGCGGGATGCTTGATAGGCGCGTCTTCATCCTCGCCGAGGAACCTCCTGAACCAGCGGATGCCTTCACCCCTGACGATATGGTCCGCGTCGATCCGCTCGCCGAGGTCCGGCAGGTTTGCAACGTGTCCCCCCACGACTATGGTCGCGCCGGGCTGGTGCTCCCGTATGATCTCGCACATCTTTTTCACTTTCCCCACGTTGGGGATGATGGAACTTATCCCTATGATATCGTAGGTCCTTGTTTTGATTTCCTCAATAAAGCGTTCCAGGTCCGGAAAATCCAGCATGGTGCAGGGCGCGCTTATGTTTTCCATGATCATGAGCAGCCCGAAGGAAGGATGGAACATGCGCAGAGAGAAAGGCCCCTGCTCTCGCGTCACCTGATTGTGGAACAGCTCCATGGGATTAATGACCCTGCTGCCGTATTCATCGTCCTGCGCGAAGGGACCGAAGACGCTCGTCAGGAGGATGTTCTTGATCGAGCCGCCGGAATGGGACATGTATGTGTTCATTAAGGTATCCTTTGATTCTGTATTATCGCCGTGCCGCGTGGTGTTGCGGCCGATATCATCATTGACCGGATTTTTTCTTGTGTAAGCGCTGATAACAGGGAAGAGAACCGGGCGTCTAGATGCGCGTGATTGAATCAAAAGACGGGGAAAGGAGGGAAAAAGTTGCAATTATTTCCCGGAAGATGGATAAATTGGGGCGGAGT
Source organism: Spirochaetota bacterium (assembly GCA_017998375.1). Taxonomy (GTDB): domain Bacteria; phylum Spirochaetota; class UBA4802; order UBA4802; family JAGODF01; genus JAGODF01. The sequence continues at coordinate 3,266 of JAGODF010000344.1, read as the reverse complement.
GCGGACGAGTCTTCTATCGGCGGCGGCGCGGTGCTTTTCACGGAGTTGTATCAGCCCGATATATCGCCCGTGAAATGCCCGTTTTCCCAGCGGCCCTGCCGCTCGATCAGGCCATTGCTGTAATATATGACGCCGTCCCCGTGCATGAAGTCATCGGACCAGTTGCCGACGAATTTCCTTCCGTCCGGGTAATAGAGCGTGCCTTCTCCGTTCCTTTTGCCGTCCCTCCACCGCCCGATGTACGTGGTGCCGTCGTCGTATTTCATGGTTCCTTCGCCGTTTTCGCAGTCACCGGCGACGCACCCGCTGTTGTACTGGCGAACCGCGCTCACGACGAGCGCCCCGACCGCGACAATCGCGCCGGCAAGAAGTCCCAGTACGCCGTTTCTTCCGATTCGTATCATTTTCCTTTACCCCGCGATCGTTATGGATGCGAATACACACCTTATATATACACAAACAACGGAAACGTCAACAAAAAGGTGTTGATTTTCCTTTCCCCTCCGTTCCAGTTCCACGGAAGTTCCTGTCATCCTCCAGTGAAGCTCCAAGGGTATCCAATCCGTAAAATAATTTTTACAGATGCAAAAAGTTTGGCAGGTTCAAGGGGTTCCGGCAACATTCTTACTAGGGGGATGTCCGGAACAGGCACCGGGGCGGCCGGGAGCGGGGAGGGGGACCATGAACAAAATCGAATCGGAGACAGGCAAACTGCCTTTCTTTGTCACGGGGATACGCGGAAAGCTGGGAAACCGGGTGTACTACATGCGGAACGGGAAGATCCGTTCACGACGGCACGTCATGCCCTACAATCCCCGCTCCGTGAGGCAGCGGGAGCGCCGTTCCCGTTTCGCCGACGCGGTGAAGGAATGGCGCGGGCTTGACGCCGATGCGCGTACGCCGTGGAACCGGCGCGCCCGCGGCATGAAGATGAGCGGGTACAGCCTGTTCATGCGCGAATCCATGTCACGGACGGCGGGAGTGGGCGTCCCGTCTCCCCGGCACGCGCGGTTGTGCCTTGCGTTCCGTTTTCACATGCCGGCGCCATGTGGGGGACTTCGCGCCTGTCACATGCCTTTCCCCTCCACGCCCTCCACGCCTTCGCGTGAGGCGATGTCGTTGCCGTCACCCCCACCCAGCCTCCCCCCTCGAGGGGGAGGTGAAAACCCTCCGCGACTCCGCGTCTCCGCGTGAGAACATAACTTTGCCGTTAACCCTCCGTGCCTCTGCGCCTCTGTGGTTGCCTTTCAGTGTGCAGATCGGATGATGTAAACTGTATCTCCCACCGGTCCCCATGCAGGAACGATATCACCATCATCCCCCTCAGCTCTTTACCCTTCATCAGGTATCGTCGCACCGTATCGGAAAACTCCGCGGCCTCGCACTCGCCCGAATCCATGATCTTCACCATGCCGCGGTCGCAGCTGACGGGCCCTTCGTAGGAGAGATACTCGCGGCGGTGGTCGGCGATCTTCGTCGCGCCGGCGGTATCACCCCCGATAAGGCGCGCCATGCCTTCCAGTGAAACGCGCCATGTGGCGAGGGTATCGCCCTCGTCGATCATCAGGTCGTAGTGGTCATCCTCCCCGGGGCGGGAGGTGTGGTGGTGGACCACGAACTTCATCTTAGGGTGAAGTCGAGGCGGAGCGTGTTGATATCGGCCCCGGTGAGCACCGCCTTGAGCCGGTCGCCGATGCGGAACCTTTTCCCGAGGCGCTTCCCGATGACGGTGAACTCGTCCTCGTTCACCAGGTAGTAGTCGTCGGTGAGCGTCCACATGGGGACCATCCCCTCGATGGGCTTGTCGATGAGCGCCACGTTCAGGCCGAACTTCGAGACGCTGCTCACCACCACGTCGAACTCTTTCCCGACGTCGCCGGCGAGGAGCCGGCACGACTTCAGCTTCAGGAGGTCGCGCTCGGCCTTCATGGCGAGGCGCTCCGTGGCGGAATTCTTCTCGCCGATTGTCCCGAGCTCCGCGGCGGAGTAGGGGTGCCGTGCCCCGTCGATGAGCGCCTTGATGCAGCGGTGCACCACCAGGTCCGGGTAGCGCCGGATGGGCGAGGTGAAGTGCGTGTAGTCGCGGAACCCCAGGCCGAAGTGCCCGGCGGGCTCGGTGCCGTAGAAGGCCTGCATGAAGGAGCGGAGGATGATGAAGTTCACCACCTGCTCGTACTCCTTTCCCGCCACCGCGTCGATGATGTTCTGGAGCGCCAGGCCCGTGGCCACTCCGCGGTCGAACTTGAAGCCTATCGTCCGGAAGAAATCGATAAGCGCCGCGAGCTTCTCGTCGCTGATGTTCTCGTGTATCCGGTAGAGCGCCGGCATCGCGGCCTCGCGGAGCGCCATCGACGCCGCCTCGTTGGCGCTCAGCATGAACTCTTCCACCATGCTGTGGCTCACCAGGCGCTCGGCGAATTTGATGTCAGCCGTGCGCTCGCCGTCGTAGACTATTTCCTCGTTCATGATGTTCAGGTCCACGCGGCCGCGCGCCATCCGCATTTTTTTCAGGAGCCGCGCGAGCCGGTCCATGGGGGCGAGCTCTTTTTTAAGCGCGGCGTCCTTGTTCTTCCCCAGGACGGTGTCGTGGGCGATGCGGTAGGTGAGCCGCCGGTCGACGTTGATGATACCACGGTGGAATGAATAATCCTTGAGGTTGCCCTTCGCGTCGATGGATAGCTCGCAGGTGAGGGTGAGGCGATCCACTCCCTGCTTCAGCGAGCAGAGGTCGTTGGAGAGCGATTCCGGCAGCATGGGCACCACGGCGTTGCCGATGTAGTAGCTGTTGCCCCGCTCCAGCGCCTCGCGGTCGAGCGCCGTCCCCTTGCGCACGAAGGCCGACACGTCCGCGATGTGGACGTAGAGCCGGTGCGTCGAGCCTTTCTGCTCCAGGGAGATGGCGTCGTCGAAGTCCTTCGAGTATTCGCCGTCGATGGTGACGGTGAAAAGGTTCCGGTAGTCTTTCCGCCCCTCGGCCTCGTGGTCCATGATCTCGCGGGTGTTCTTGAGTTCCTTGTATTCCCGGTGGGGAGAGGGGAGTCCGTACTTAACGATCATGCGTTGCGCGTCGTATCCCTCGTTCCAGGGCGGGAAGGTCTCGCGTATTTCGCAGCGTTGACCGCGCGGCGTCATCTCCTCCATGAGCGACACGAAGGCGAAGTATCCGGCCGTCACGGGAAGCCCCGTGCGCGGCGCCCAGACCTTCACGCTGCCGGGGGTGTCGAGGAGCGTAAGGGCGATACCGCCGTCCACGGGCTGTTCCACGC
>JAGODF010000032.1 GCA_017998375.1 Spirochaetota bacterium | reverse complement strand
ATCAGGGGCTGTTCCGGGAATATGATAGACAACGCCGCCACGGGCGCCGCAGCCGCGAGAACCTTCCACCACTTGAGCTCGAACCACGCCGTCAGCACGACTGCGAAGATGACCGCCGCCGCACCGGTGATAATCCACTTATAAGAAAACATCAGGTGCCAGAATCCGCTCGTCTCGACCGGCCTGCCCCAGTTGGCGAAGACCAAAATGGCGATCATCGACGCGAAGTAGATGATGTTCTTCCATAACGCGCGCTTAACTTCGGGCTGGGGCATGTTCATCGCGGCGCGGGCCTTATCAGCCTCCTCCTTTCGATAGATGAAATGCATCGCGAGTCCTATTATGATACTGAAGGCAACGGCGCCCACGGCCCGGGCAATACCGATCTCCAGCCCCAGGACGCGCGCCGTGAGGATGATGGCCAGCACGTTGATAGCCGGTCCGGAATAGAGGAACGCCGTCGCGGGGCCCAGGCCCGCCCCCATGCGATAGATGCCGGAGAAGAGCGGGAGCACCGTGCAGGAACAGACGGCCAGGATAGTGCCGGATACCGACGATACTCCGTAGGCGATGACCTTGTTGGCCGCGGGCCCCAGGTATTTCATCACCGAGGCCTGGCTCACGAAGACGGCGATGGCCCCGGCGATGAAGAAGGCGGGGACCAGGCAGAGGAGCACGTGCTCCTCCGCGTACCACTTCACGAGATAGAGCGCCTCGAAGACGGCGTTATCGAAGCGCGGCATTCCCACGGGGAGATAGAACACCGCGAGAAAAATTCCGGTAATATACAGTAAAGGCTTCCACTCGGATTTCCAGATCATTCGCCGACTCCATTAGTTACTGCTTTTTGCAGCACCGGACGATTTCCATCTGGCTCTGCGCGTTCGTTTCCAGCACTGTCTCCACGCAGCCGATGAAATCCAGGATGCAGGGCACCCGCAGGCGGTAGTAGATGCTGGTGCCGCGCTTCTCGTCGAACACAAGACCGGCGTTTTTCAGAACGCTCAGGTGCTTCGATACCGTGGAGGCGTCGGCGCCTATCATCTCCGTGAGCTCGTTCACGCAGCGCTCCTGCCTGTTGAGTTCCTCGATGATAAAGAGCCGGCTGGGGTGGGCGATTGCCTTGATGATCCTGGCCCGGGCTTCGTACTGTGCCTGCTGTGGTTTATCCATAGGTTATTTTCCTATTTGGCAATATAGCCAATAATATCTATCCCGTCAATGTTTTTTAGGAGAATGGGGTGATAGTTATCGCTCTTCAATGCATGTTTAAGCTGAATCGGGGGGTCAGAGCATGGTATGAGGGCGATAGTTATCGCCTTATGGATGAAGACTGCCAATGTTCTGGCATCGAATCGCGCTGCATGGCGATAGTTATCGCTCCCCAATACCGCGCCAGCGGGCAATCATGGTCGCTGCCCGGCGGCAATGGCCATGAAATATCCTTTACAAAATGGGTACGCGCCATTTTTCTGTGAAGCGTGATTTCCGCAGTGATGCCTGGCCTGTTGTGGACCGGCACCGCGTATCATCCATAATAAAGAGGAATGAATCATGATCCACAAGAATGTGCAGACCGATTTCAGCTCGAAGGTGAGCGAACCGAATGTTGATCCCACGGCCTACGTGCATCCCCTGGCGGCGGTCATTGGGAATGTGGAGATAGGAAAGAGGGTGATGGTATCGCCCTTTGCCGCGGTGCGCGGCGACGAGGGACAGCCCCTCCACGTGGGGGACGAGTCCAATGTCCAGGACGGCGTCATCATCCACGCGCTGGAGACCGAGGAGCACGGGAAGCCCGTGGAGAAGAACCTTGTCGATGTTGAGGGAAAGAAGTACGCGGTCCACGTGGGGAAACGGGTGTCCCTGGCGCACCAGGTCCAAATCCACGGCCCGGCCTCTGTGGGCGACGATAGCTTCATTGGGATGCAAACGCTGGTGTTCAAGGCGCGCGTGGGAAAGAACTGCGTGGTGGAGCCCAAGTGCATACTGCTCGGCGTCACCGTGAAGGACGGCCACTACGTTCCCGCGGGCACGGTGCTGAAGAGCCAGAAGGACGCCGACGCGCTTCCGGTCATCACCGACGATTACGCGTTCAAGTCGCTGAACAAGGGCGTGGTCCACGTCAACACGCATCTCGCCGACGGGTACAACAAGGCGGGCATCAAGTAGCCACACTCCCCCGGACGCCGGGCGACCATCATCATCGTCGCCCGGCGAACGTATCACCCCCCTTGCTTCCTTCCGTGTAGCTCCACGCTGATGAACGCCGTCACCGGCATCGCCAGGAACATGCCGATGCAGCCGATGGCCGACTTGACGAGCTCCGAGAGCACCGGGTTGTAGTTGAAAACCAGCATGAGCGGCATGCCCGGCTCCAGCCGCATGGCGATGAGGAGCACCACCGGCAGGGCGCTTCCCACGTAGGCAAAGAGGAGCGTGTTCACCGTGGCGCCCAGGATGTCGGAGCTCACCGTGAAGACGGACCGGAACGCCTCGACGCGCGATATCTCCGGGTGCACGCGGAATATCTCCTCGGTGGCGGACGAGATGGAGATGCAGACGTCCATGATCGCGCCCAGCGCCGCGATCACCACTCCCGCCAGCGCCAGGCCGCGCAGGTTGATCTCCACGCCCGACGCGTAGAAGACCGTGAGCATCTCGTTGGTGACGATCCCCGAGAGGTGCATGAGCCATCCAGCGAAGAGCGCGAGGAGCATGGCGATGATCACGCCGGACGAGGCGCCGAGCACCGCGGCGAGCGTCTTCCTCCTGAGGCCCATGATGATGGGTATGGTGACCGCGATGGCGAAGAGCGATATCCCCACGGCGATGGGAAGCGGGGAGCGGCCCCGCAGCGTCTGCGGTATGAGAACGTGGAAGATGAGCACCACCGTCGCGAGGAGCGATACCATCGCGAGCGCGCCGCGTAGCCGGCCCACCGCGATGATGGTGATAAGCAGCAAAAGGCCTATGACGGCGAGCCCCGCGGTGTTGTCCACGTCGTAGATCGACACGTACTCCACGGCGTCGACACCGCCGGTTTTCGATATGCCTATGAAAACGCTGTCGCCCTGCCGGTAGAACATCTCTTTCGGGAGATCGTCCTCGCCGCGGTAGACCGAGACGTGCTTCTCGCCCTTTTTGGGCCCGTCCAGGACCGTGAGGTGGACCCGGAGCTCCACGCCCTGCGAGGACTCGCCAATCAGTTTCCGCTCGATTTTCTCCACGCGGGCGCGCGCGTATTCCCGGCGGTCCTGGTAGGTCCCGCGGTGTGTGCCGCTGTCGTCGCCGGTCTGCGCTCCCAGGGGAATGAGCGGGCACAGCATGATGAGTGTAATGATGGCCTTTTTCATGGATGATGTCTCCTGAATCCCGTGGTGTCATCACGCGGCGCGTGCTGCACGGTCATGGCTGGGTGGCGTGTACGCATGCGGGTAAAGCACGCGGGCCGTGGGAAAATACCCGGGCCCGCGGTATCGGACGCAGGATCGTTCCTGCCGTTATTCCTTCACCTGCGTCGTCAGGAAAACCTGTACCGTCATCTGCTCGATCTGGCCCTGCAGTTCCTCGATGCCGTCCATGTGGGCGTCTTCGTCGTTCAGGATCTGCTGCAGCAGGTCGCGCGTCGCGAAGTCCTTCACCTCGCCCGCGAGCACGATCGCGTCGTTGTAGGCCTTGATCGCGCCCTCCTCGGCGGTGTGGTCGTTGACGAGCTGCTTCGGCACCGAGTCTCCTATCATGATCTTGTTGAGGGTTGATACCGTGGGCGTGCCCTCCAGGAAGAGTATCCTTCCGATGAGCTTCTCGGCGTGCTTCATCTCGTCGATGGCGCGCTTCTCGAAGTGCTTGTGCAGTTTCTCGTAGCCCCAGTCGTCGCACATCTCGGAGTGCACCATGTACTGGTTGATGGCGGTGAGCTCGTCCGCGAGGAGCGCGTTGAGCGTTTCGATGAGTTTCGCGTTTCCTTTCATTGTTTTCTCCCTTTATTTGTTTTTTTCACGCAGGCGCCGCAGATTCCGAAGAACTGGATCGTGTGCCCCGTGATTGTGTTGCCTGTCATTGTACGCGCCATTGCCGTGATCTCCTCCTGGAGCGGCATGGTGAAGTCGGTCACGGTCCTGCACCGCTCGCAGATGAAGTGGTAATGCGATCCGGTGATCGCGTCGTAGTGCTCCACTCCGTCGCCGAACATGCGGCATTGCACGCGGCCCTCTTCCACCAGAATGTTGATGTTCCTGTAGACGTTGCCCAGGCTCGCGGAGGGCATCTCTTTTTTCAGGGTCTCGAACAGGCGCTGGGCCGTGGGGTGCTCCATGCTCGCGCTGATGAGCTCGTAGATCCTTTCCCGCTGCCTGCTTTTTCTCCGGGGTGGCATAGTATTAAGAATTATTCTTAATACTATGCCGTGTGGTGTCAATCATTATTTTCCGGAGATGAGTGTCGCCTGGTCACGGGATCATGCCGCTCTAGTATCAGCCTCGACTTTCTTCCACGGCACCATCGACACGGCGATCGCCAGGAACGCGTTGACGAACACCACGGTGTATCCTGTGGGCAGATCGAGCTTGTATGACGCGAAAATTGCCGCCAGGTTTGCCACGGTGCCTATCGCCCAGGCCTTAAGGAGCATCAGCTTTCCGTCGAAGCGCAGGGCGATGAGGGCCGGCGAGACCAGGAGCGAGAAGACTATCAGCACCCCTGCGAGCTTCACGGAGCTCGTCACCGTCACCGCGAAGGTGGTGAAGAACACGGCGTCTTTCCAGAACCCCTCGATCCGCCTGTAGATGAAGAAGAGCACCAGTCCCAGCGCGGAGTAGATCACCGCTGTCTTGATCACCTCCTCCACGGGCGTGAAGAGTATGTCCGAGGCCATGAGGCGCTGGAACTCCTCCATGCCGTGCGCCGATTTCGAGAGGACGATATAGACCGCCGAGATGCCGAAGGCGTATAGCAGGCCGATGAAGGCCTCCAGGTTGTCGGTGTGCCGCGCGGCCCAGGCGATGAGGAGCCCGCCCAGGAGCGCGAAGGCGAGCGACACGGGGTAGATGAGCATCCCGTCAAGGAAGAAGAGCGACATGGCGGCGCCAAGCGCCGCCATCTGGCCTATCGCCAGGTCGGTGAAGATGATGCCCCGGCGGATGATCTCGAGGCCGAAGAACGCGTGGATCCCCACGAGCACTAGTGAAAGCAGGAACGCCGTTACCAGTATATCGTTCATTGCCCGAGCCTCCGCACGATTTCATCAAAGAGGGAGATGATTCCCTCGGCCGGGGGCACGGCGCCCACGTCGTGGGGAAGCTTCACCATGGGAATGCCGAACTTCTTCGACAGGTGGCGCGCCGCGTCGTCGGAGTTGTACACGTCCTGGAGGATGAGAGATATCCTTCCGGCGGCAATGGTCCCTTCGAGCTTCTCGATGTGCTTCGACGTGGGCGGAATCCCCGGCAGCGGTTCTATCGTCCCCGCCAGGATGATGCCGTGTCGACGGAGTATGTAGTCGAAATTCTTGTGGTACTCTATCACCCTCTTACCCTTGAGGCTCGCGAACTTGCGTTCCCACTCCGCGGACTTCGCCCCCCATATCCTGGCGAATTCGTCGTGCCTGCTTCGGTAGTAGGCCGCGTTGTGCGAGTCAAGCGCCGAGAGCTTTGCCAGTATGCTCCGGGCGATCGGTGGTATATTGTACGGATCAAGGTAGTAGTGCGGGTTTCCATCGGGGTGGATGTCGCCCTGCTCGCGCGAGACGCTCGCCGGCACGTCGATGAGCTTGACTGAGCGCGACAGGTCCAGGAACCCGGGATTGCCGGGATTCACCGCCGGGTTGGCCGACTGGCGCAACAGCGGTGGCAGCCACCCGATCTCCATCTGCGCACCGTTGATGATGAGCAGGTCCGCCTTCCTGAGGCGCGCGATGAACGACGGCTTCGGGATTATGGTGTGCGGGTCGTAGTCGCCGCGCGCCAGGAAGTCAACCTTGATCCGGTCGCCGCCAATCTGGCTGGCGATGCTCGCGATATACGGATAGGTCGTCACGACTTTCAGCTTGTTCGCGAAAAGAGAGGGGGCCCATACGAGCAGGGCAAGGGCTATCAATAATGTTTTCTTCATGGTGCTGTCTCCTAAAATGAATGGGCGCCGTGGGCGCCGATCGCCAGGTTCGCCTGGACAATGACTTCGTGGTTCGTCTTCTTCTCATAAGCGCCGGTTTCCGTTCCGTACCTGCTCGCGTCGAAGTTGTACTGCACGCGGAAGCGGGAGAACTCAGTGGGATTGTACTCGAGCATCCCCGAGTAGCGCGGCATGTTCTCCGGCAGGTCCGCCTCCATGCCGTCCTCCTCGACGCGGTTCATCTGGAGCAGGTCGTACCTCGCGCCGCAGCGCCAACGCCGTGAAAACTTCGCGACGAGCTGCGTGTACAGTCCCGACTGGCGCTTCTCCAAGTCGGAGCGCGTCATCACGTCCGACGCGTCGTTGCAGTGGATATCGCCCTCCATCCGCCGGAAGAGGTACTCCGCCTGGAGCGTGACGAAACGCACGGAGTCCATCATGTACTTGAGGGTGATATCGCCGCCGAGCACGTACGTGTCGCCCGTGAAGGCGTTCCCGGACTTCCCTGAGCGGTCCAGGCCGTGGTTGATGCGCGCGTTCCCGAAGGCACCCGAAGCGCCCGCGAGCACCGTGAGCTCGCCGATATCGAACGACGTCTTGACATAGCCCACGCCGAGGTTCGGCCCGTTGCTGCCGTCCTCGACGGTTGTCCCGTCGGCGTGGAGTATCTTCCCGTTGCCGAAGCTGCGGGCGTTGCCCCCCTGGAGAACTTCTCCGCCCAGCATGAGGTAAAAGTCGATCGGGGCCACCCAGGTCAGCCTCGCACCGACCTCCCCGAGCCCTTCCTCTCCGAAGAAAGCGTTGTAGGCCAGGGTCTGGTCGGCGAAGTCCCAGTAGTGGGCGTGCTGTTCGTTGATGCGCCCGAAGCCGCTCAGGAACTTGCCCGCCCGAAGCTGGAACCCGAAGGGGAGGCTCCGGGTGGTGAAGTAGGCCTCTTCCAGGCCGAAGTGCTCCTCGGCGAGGTGGCACACCGCGAAGAGCTCCAGGTACGGATCGACTATCGAAAAGAAGGTGATCTCCGCGTAGTTGAAATTGAAACCGTTGCGAAGGTACGGCTCCTCGTGGCCGTGCCGCTCCTCCTCCGCCGGGACCAGGGTGATCGCCGGCGTGTGGAGCTTTTCGTACTCTCCGTCCCTCGTGTTGCGGTACACGTATGACGCGTCGAGGATGAGGGAGATGTCCGGGACGAACTTCGACTGGTTGAAGGGCGATCCCACCGATTCCCCGGCCTCGTTGTCTGCCGGTGTCCCGCCGTTCTCCCCCCGGAGCGGCGGGGAGACGAGGATGGCCGCGGCAGCAATGAAAAAGAATAATTTCTTCATGTGTTTCTCCTGATCATGGAATAGCAGCGGCGGGCACGATACGCTACCTGATGTGGGGTGATGTGCTCATCATGCGCGATGTGAACAAACCCGCCCGGGAATTATTTGTCCCGCGGCATTCCCCGCGCTGCGTTGTTGTGATTTGTCCGTCAGGAGATGGAAGGTGGGGCGTTGGGAAGCGTGTCGAGCGGTCTGTTGAATGATGAAATTATGGCGACAACGATGATGTCGATCTCGTGGTCGATTGATATCGTGGGCAGCGATGTTGCGGCGATGTCGACGGAGGTGGCCGTGACGCCGGAGTCCTGGAACCGGCACACGGGACAGTTATCCCGAACTTCCCCACCGGAGTGGTAGTGAAACGACGAGAACAATATTCCACCCGAGAGGAGCAGCAGGCAGAACACTGCAATCTTTTTCAAGTGCGTGCTTTTCATAATATGCATTAATCCGATCAGTATTGACCCATTATCTCCATCCGCTATCCTGTCAAGTTTTTTATTCAGCCTTGGAGTATCAGTACACGACTTTACATGTGATGATCCCCCCATATCGTAACTGTCCGGTTGACTGTCTTCCAATAAAAAATTCATTAATAAATAATTTGACACGCACAGGCAGATCGCAATTCTTCAGAGACGAATGCGGGGAGAATCATGAGATCGAGCATCGAGTGCATACCGTGCCTGGCCCGCCAGGCCATGGAGGCATCCGGTTTCGCGATAGAGGACGAGGCGGAGCGTGAGAGAATAGTGCGGCTGCTCATTCGGGAGATCGCCGGGATGGACTTCGGCAAGTCGCCGCCGGTTGCCGCGCAAAAGATGCACCGCCTCCTGCGTCGCGAAACCGGAACCACCGATCCCTATCGCGCGGCAAAGCGGCGCTTCAACGCTTTGGCGCTGCAGTTGCTTCCTTCCTTCGAAAGGAAGATCGCAGAGTCTACTGACCCATTCTTCGCAGCCGTGCGCATCGCCATCGCGGGTAACGTGATAGACCTGGGGGTCAAGGGAGACCTCTCGGAGAGCGAGGCCTTCGACACAGTGCGCCGCGCCTTCGATGTCACCGTGGAGGGAGATATCGGCGCGTTTAACGAAGCGGTCGCGTCTGCGGGGAAGATCCTCTATCTTGCAGACAACGCCGGGGAGATCGTGTTCGACGTGCCGCTGATTCGCGCGCTTCCCGCGGGGAGGGTGACCGTGGCGGTGCGGGGAAGGCCCGTCATCAACGACGCCACCATGGAGGACGCCGTCGCCGCGGGTGTCCCCGACATCGCCCCGGTTATCGACAACGGTTCCGACGCGCCGGGGACGGTACTGGAAGATTGCAGCGCGGCTTTTCGGCGCGCATATGAAAATGCGGACCTGGTCATCGCGAAGGGCCAGGGGAACTACGAGACGCTGTGCGACGAGAAAAAGAACATCTACTTTCTCTTTAAAGTAAAGTGCCCCGTAGTGTCGTCCCTGGCCGGACTACCCGTGGGTGCTCACGTGCTCCTGAAATTGTAAATCCCGGTAAGATGCCAGTGCCTTTTCTCCCCGGATTCTGATTTTCTTCAGCGTCCGCCTTCACCGCAGACTATCACGCCTCCACCGGATATCTTGCCGGTCTGCGCGTTGAATTCGAGTGCCATGTCCTTGGCGCATATCACCAGATTTCTCGGGGTGCTCTTGATAAAATTCAGGTTGGGCGAGCTGGTGATGTAGCTCCTGAGGTCCCGGATTACATCGTTTGGCTTAAGGCCGCTACCGCCGTCATCGAAATTTTTGGGGTCTATGTATGAAACGCACCGGTTCGCGTCACGCCGTTGCGCCGAGGCGATGAAGTCGTCGATGGAATAGCCACCGCTTCCCTGGGATGACCCGCCGGAGGCGGCCTTCACGGAGAAGCTGTAGTTCGCGTTCAGGGTCTTTCCGCTGTTCAGGTCCTGGTGGGAGACGATGGCGGAGTATCTCCCCGGGTTGATGTTCGGCGCCAGGGTGAGGTTCCAGGCGGCGCTGTGGTACCAGGTCAGCGTTGCGTTCTTATCCATCTGGCTCGAGTTCGCCGCGTTGGCGGACTGCCAGCCGAAGTCCTTCAGTGTCCGGGAGCCCTGCCGAACAACGAGCTTTGTTCTGAAAGGCGCGCCCTTCCCGCTGATGGAAGCCAGGGGGCCCACCTTGTAGTAGAAGTGGATCTTGTCGTTGTGCTGAAAGTTCGTGCCGTCGGACCGCGCAGCCGATGCGTTTCCGGACCGGGTGATGAACGACTGCATGATCCTTGGATTCACGTTCTTCGTGTTGAAATTGACGCTCCACTTCCGCGCCTGGGATAGCGACGGTATCGCCATCATCCCCGTCACTGCGAGGGCGAGGGTACAATACTTAAGGCAGTTTCTTGTCATGTCGTTCCTCCGATGATTCAGATAGTGAGTTGAGACATGCTGGGCATGGTCCCGTCATGCCTCAATGGGATAATCTAGGTATTGAATACAATGATGATGGCGCTCAATTGCCGCCGCAGCCTCCGGGAAGCTGACTGCAGTCGAGGGTCTCGACTTTGTAAATCTTCAGTGCATTGGAAACCGTCCTGAAATGCAAATGGGTGAGTATGCCAATCACAGCGACGGTCGAACTCTTTGCACTTACGGGCGCGCCTGACTGAATCGCTCGATTCACGTCATTGAAGCTCCTGAATTCGCTGCCTCTCACGAATTGTGTTCCATTGTAAAAGTACTGTCGCATTCTGTCCGTGTTCTTGCTCTGCGCAGCGGCGACGAAGTCGTCGACGGAATAGCTTCCATTCCCCTGGGACGCTCCGCCGGAGGCGGCCTTCACAGAGAAGCTGTAGTTCGCGTCAAGGGTCTTCCCGCTGTTGAGGTCCTGGTGCGAGACGATGGCGGAGTAGCGCCCGGGGTTGATGTTCGGCGCCAGGGTGAGGTTCCAGGCGGCGCTGTGGTACCAGGCGAGCGTCACGTTCTGTCCCATCTGGCTTGCATTGGCGGCGTTGGCGGACTGCCAGCCGAAGTCCTTCAGCGTCCGCGAGCCTTGTTTGATCATCAGCCTCGTTCTGAACGGGGCGCCCTTTCCGCTGATCGAGGCCAGGGGGCCTACCTTGTAGTAAAAGTGAATCTTGTCGTTGTGCTGGTAATTGGTGCCGTCGGACCTGGCGGCGGAGGCGTTGCCGGACTTCGTTATGAAGCTCTGCATGATCCGCGGGTTCACGTTCTTCGTGTTGAAGTTGACGCTCCACTTCCGCGCCTGGGATAGCGACGGTATCGCCATCATCCCCGTCACTGCGAGGGCGAGGGTACAATACTTAAGGCAGTTTCTTGTCATGTCGTTCCTCCCTGGGGGGTAAAAGGATGATATGTGGGCAATAATGTTTGTATTAATAGGAAGAATAATGATATATATGAAATTTATCAAACAAAAATTAAGTAAAAATAAAATTAATCGCTGTCGCTGATTTTTTCAAAAAATGGACATTCAGTTGCATAAAATGTGCATTTGCCATCTTTGATCGAAAACGATGGAGTACATGTGTGAGGGGTGTTTGCGTTCAGTCCTGCGAGCCGTGACCGGCCCGGAACATGGTTACTTTACGGTCCGGGAATCACCCGGCGAAGCTTCAGCGTCAACGTGCCTGAAGGGGAGTGCAGGCCGTTTCATGAAGGCCCGGACGAAGAGGCCGATCCGCGTCGACAGTGGCCTGGCGCATGATCTCCTCGGGACAGCAGGCCAGGATGACCCGGGAGAGGCCCACGCCTATATCGTGGCTGTCCAGGACGGTCTGGAGGGTCTCCATCCCGCATCTGCCTCCCGTGAAGGAGAGGTTGGCGCAGGTGCCGCAGCTCAGGATGCCCACCCTCGAATATCCTTGCGGCTCCGGCGCGGGAAGAAGGAGTGTTCGCGGTCCCGGCCGTGGTGACCGTGGAACCCCCCGAAGAGGATTTTCGCCAGGAGCACCATGGCGAAGGCCTGGAGAAAAGTGATCTCCCTGAAGCCAAAGAGGGCCGGCATGAGCCAGTTCCACAGGTACATGACCGCGAACCCGAAGGCCACCATCGTCGCGTATTCGCAGGTGAAGAAGTCGGCGATCCGTTTCTTTTCGCTTTCGGGGCTCATGGTATCGTAGATGTACCGGCGGCGGATTTATTGCACGGGATCGTGCGCTGTTTCTTTCCCGTACCATGGATACAGTGGTTTTACAAGCCAATATTCCGGGACCGGGGGGCCTTCGGGGATTAACAAATAATTCACACGTCTTCACCCGGAACGGGATGAAAAATGTATTGACCCCAGGGATTAAATTATCATGATTATCGATGTAATAAATCAATATTTTGGAGCGGTCAATGAATAACTTTTTCGCGTCAAGATGGGGTATCATCATCACGGGTGTCTTCATAGGAGCCGTCGCCGTGGCGCTCCAGGTCCTGGGTAATCCCGCGAACATGGGCGTCTGCGTCGCCTGCTTCGAACGGGACATCGCCGGGGCCCTGGGGCTGCACCGGGCCGCCGCGGTCCAGTACATCCGCCCCGAGATCATCGGCTTCGTGCTGGGCTCCTTCATCGTCGCCCTCGTTTTCGGCGAGTACAGGCCCCGCGGGGGATCTTCCACGGTCATCCGCTTTTTCCTCGGCGTCTTTGCCATGATCGGCGCCCTGGTGTTCCTCGGCTGTCCCTGGAGGGCCCTCCTGCGCCTGGCAGGCGGGGATCTGAACGCTCTGGTGGGACTTCTGGGCCTCATCACCGGTATCGCCGTCGGGGTGCTTTTCATCAAGAACGGATACAGCCTGGGCAGGTCCCATTTAAACCGCAAGTCATCGGGCTGGGTGTTTCCTGCGCTGATGGCGGGGCTTTTCATGATGCTCTTGTTCAACGTGTCTTCATCCGCGGAGGGCGCGCTCTTTTCCAGCACGGCCGGTCCCGGTTCCATGAGGGCGAACATCTGGATCAGCCTCGCCGCGGGGCTCGCCATCGGCGCCGTGGCCCAGCGGAGCCGCTTCTGCACCATGGGTTCACTGCGCGACATCATACTGGCGAAGGACTTTCATCTCGTCAGCGGCGTCGCTGCGCTCCTAGTGACCGCCACGGTCATCAACATCGCCATCGGAAAATTCAATCCCGGTTTTTCGGGACAGCCCGTGGCCCATACGAACCATCTCTGGAATTTCGCCGGCATGGCCCTGGCGGGGCTTGCCTTCGCCCTTGCCGGGGGATGTCCGGGCCGCCAGCTCTTCGTCTCCGGCGAGGGAGATGCCGACGCGGGGGTCTTTGTCCTCGGCATGATCGTCGGGGCGGGCGCGGCGCACAATTTCGCCGCGGCAAGCTCACCCGCCGGTCCCGGCGCCTTCGGCCCCGCCTCGGTGATCATCGGACTCGTATTCTGCATCGCCGTGGGGTTCACCATGCGTGAAAAAATGCCGGCATGAGCCGGGGCGTGAAATCTGGAAGGAGGTTGCTGCTGATATGAAAACAGTCGACGCGAGAGGGCTTTCCTGTCCCCAGCCCGTGGTGCTGACGCAGAAGGCTATCAATGACGGAACGGACGCATTCGAAGTGCAGGTGAACAGCGTGGTGTCGAAGGAGAACGTCCTTCGGTGCCTTTCCAAAAACGGTTTCAGGACGGACGTGAAGGAAGAGGGGGATGATATCATCATCACCGCCTCACGGTAACGCCGTCTACTTCGACAACGCCGCCACTTCTTTTCCCAAGCCGGACCCGGTGGTGAGGGTCGTTTCGGATTTCATGACGCGCGCGGGAGGGAACCCGGGCCGATCGGGGCACCGCCTCTCCGTCGAGTCCGGCGAGATCGTCTTCGATGCGCGGGAACGCGCGGCGCGTCTCTTCGGCGTGAAGAACCCCATGCGCGTCATCATGACCTCCGGCGCCACAGAAGCGCTGAACCTCGCCATCCTGGGCCTTCTCCGCGGCGGCGGCCACGCCGTCACCACCTCCATGGAGCACAACAGCGCAGCGCGCCCCCTGAAGGAACTTGAGAAGAGGGGGGTGATATCGCTCACCGTGGTGCAATGCTCATCACAAGGTCTCGCCGACCCTGATGATATCCGGGAAAGCATCACCCCTTCGACAAGACTGGTCGTGGTGAACCACGGGTCGAACGTCTTCGGCACACTCCAGCCGGTAACGGAAATCGGCGCGCTCTGCCGCGAGGCCGGGGTGCCACTGTTGGTCGACGCTGCGCAGACGGCGGGCGTCGTTCCCCTCGACATGGCGCGGGACAACATCGACCTTGCGGCCTTCGCGGGGCACAAGGGGCTGTACGGCCCCACGGGAACCGGGGGGCTCGTCATCGCGGATGGCTTCGACCATGGAAGGATATCGCCCCTGAAATTCGGCGGGACCGGGAGCCGTTCCGACAGCACGGAACAGCCGGAGTTCCTGCCCGACGTGTTTGAGAGCGGCACGCTCAACACGGCGGGAATAGCGGGCCTCGCGGAGGGGATATCGTACATCGAGTCCGGCGGGAGGTCCCTTGCGTCCATCCGCGGGCACAAGAAAAGGCTCGTGACGCTCTTCCATGGACAGGCCTCCGCCGCCGTGAGGGGATTCGTCGTCGTAATGCCGCCGGACCTGTGCGAAACCGGCGTCTTCTCGTTCAACATCGACGGAATGGAGCCGTCGGATGTCGCGCAACGCCTTTCGGATGGGTACGATATCATGAGCCGTGCGGGTCTCCACTGCGCGCCCCTGGCGCACCGCACCGCGGGGACCTTTCCTTCGGGAACGGTGCGCTTCAGCTTCGGCATGTTCAATACCGCCGACGAGGTGGCGTACGCCGTGAAGGCCCTCGCCGAAATCGCCGGGGGGCGGAAGTGACGGCGGAAAGGAAATCGGCGGTGCTTTTTCATTCCACCAACCACGCCATCTGGACGGCGAAGCTGTTGAAAAAGCGCGGCATCCGTCACAAAATGATCTCCGTGCCCCGGCATCTCAGTTCCGACTGCGGCTATTGCGTGGAGATCCTCTCCGATGATGAGGTATTTGTGGAAGGAATACTGAAAGAGAACGGCGTGGAGTACGAGAGGATCGAGGCGCTATGAGCAGACCAATCTATCTTGATTACAACGGCACCACCCCCATCGATCCCGAGGTCCTCGACGCCATGATGCCCTTCCTGACCGGGGAGTTCGGCAACCCGTCGAGCTCCCACTGGTACGGCATCGCGCCCAAACAGGCCGTGGAGACTGCGCGGCGCCGGGTGGCGGCCCTCATCGGGTGCGGGCCCGGGGAGATCGTCTTCACCTCCGGCGGCACGGAATCGAACAACCACGCGATCCTGGGCACGGCACGGTCGCTCCGGGATCGTGGCCGCCACATCGTCACCAGCGCCGTGGAGCACCCGGCGGTCCTGGAGGTGTGCCGCTGCCTGGAGGGCGAGGGCTTCGAGACCACGAACGTCGCGGTCGACGGCGACGGCCTGGTCGATCCTTCGGACGTGGAGCGCGCCATCCGCGACGACACCGTGATGGTGTCCGTCATGCACGCAAACAACGAAGTGGGGACGCTCCAGCCGGTATCGGAGATCGCGAACATCGCCCGTGACCGCGGCATCGTCATGCACACCGACGCCGCCCAGTCCCTGGGGAAAATCCCCGTCCATGTGAGGGACCTCGGTGTTGATCTTCTCACCATCGCCGGCCACAAGCTCTACGCGCCCAAGGGCGTCGGCGCGCTTTACATACGAGGAGGCGCGGCCCCGGAAAAGTTCTGTTACGGCGCGGGGCAGGAGCGGGGATGGAGAGCAGGCACCGAGAATGTGGCGGGGATTGTCGGTCTGGGCATGGCCTGCGAGATGGCGAGAAAGGACATCGAAGGCGCCATGTCCCGCGTGACTAAATTGCGCGACAGTTTCCACGCGGCGATTGCGGAACGGGTGGGCGAGGTGCGGCTGAACGGCCATCCGGAGCGGTGGCTCCCCAATACCTTGAGCCTCTCATTCCGTGGGCACAACGCAACCCGCCTCCTGGAGGAGCTGGGCATCGAGGTTGCGGCGTCCGCCGGCGCAGCCTGCCATGCCGATTCCGTTACTGTGTCCCATGTCCTTGCGGCAATGAGGGTGCCGGAGGAATGGGCCCGGGGAACCCTTCGGTTTTCCCTGGGCCGCATGACCACTGAAGAAGAAATTGACCGGGCGAGTGAGGCGGTGGCGGAGGCGGTAAGGCGCGTCAACCTATGACCGTGCATTCCGTGCCGTACCGCATCGCCAGGTCCACGTATACCTGCTTGGCCAGGTTCCACTCCGCCTTGTTCTGCTCCTTCACGTCGCCTATCTCCTTCGCCGGCACTCCCGCGTAGATTTTCCCCGGGGGCACCGCCTGCTTGCGCGGCACCATGGCGTGCTCCGCCACGATGGCCCACTCGCCCACCTCGGTGAAATCCGAGACGGTGGCCCGCATGCCGATGAGGGCGTAGTCCCGGATGGTAGCGTTGTGGATCATGGCGCCGTGGCCCACGGTGACGCGGAAGCCGAGCTGCGTGGTGCCAAGGGGACGGGCGTGGATGATGACCCCTTCCTCCACGGCGGACTCGTCGCCGATGATGATGGTGCCGTAGTCGCCCCGGAGGATGGCCCCCCAGCCGACGTAGCAGTTCTTCCCTATCCGCACGTCGCCTATTATTTCAGCCGACGGGGCAACCCAGGCGCTCGGGTCTATGGTTGGTTTTCTGTCTTTGATCTGGTAGATGGGCATGATGTACTTTCCTTGAATAATATTGGTCCGTAATAAAGGCCGGCGCGGCTCAGGCCGCGCCGGTCGTGATCGTCAATCGTCGAAGGCCATTTTTGTCTTCCAGACTTCCCAGACCTTGCCCACGAGGTCCGGGCCGGGTTTCAGCGTCATCTTGCCGGGTTTCCATCCCGAGGGAGTCGCCTCGGCGCCCTTCTTCTCGCGGACCAGCTGGAACGCCTGGACCTGGCGGAACGACTCCATGATGTTGCGTCCCACCGGGGGCGTGAGCACCTCGTAGCCCTGGACTATCCCGTCGGGGTCGATGATAAATCTTCCGCGGGTCTCCACGCCGGCATCGGCGTCGTAGATGCCGTATGCCGTCCCGACACGTCCTCCCCCGTCGGAGAGCATGGGATAGGGCACGCCGCCCTGGACCATCTTGGAGAGCTCGTTGTCGTTCCACATCTTGTGTACGAATACGCTGTCAACGCTCATGGAAAGGATTTGCACGCCGAGTTTCTGAAAGTCGGGGTATTTTTCGGCGACCGCCGAAATTTCGGTCGCTCAAACGAAGGTGAAGTCCCCCGGGTAGAAGCAGAGGAGCACCCACTTGCCGAGGTACTCCGAAAGCTTCACGTTGATGAACTTGCCCTGGTGGTACGCAGGGGCGCTGAAATCGGGCGCTTTTTTTCCGACCTGGATCATGGCCTTCTTTTCCTCCTTAACCGATTTTTCCTTCTCTTCGCCCATCTCCGCGAGAATTGGCTCCTCACCCACGGGTCCCCCCGATGGACGGGCGCAGCCTGGTTTGA
The DNA here is from genome assembly GCA_017998375.1 of Spirochaetota bacterium. Classification (GTDB taxonomy): domain Bacteria; phylum Spirochaetota; class UBA4802; order UBA4802; family JAGODF01; genus JAGODF01. The sequence goes on along the minus strand of JAGODF010000032.1, from coordinate 2,725 downwards.
ATTCTTCAGGCATGGGCACCTCCTGTAATGAGATTGTAACCTCTATAAGTCCGGATGCTTCCTGTTACGCTCCGCCCTTCGTCACGAATCCCTTCGAAGCCGGACCGGTCTCCGCCGGGGTTCCGGCGATCTTCGCCAGGTACGAAGAACCGAGGGTGGTGATGTGGTTGTTCACGTTATCGAAGTAGTTGAAGTGCTCCTGCTCCTCCACGATAATGGTCTCGAAGAGCTTCATGGAGATGCTGTCGCCGCTGTCGGCGCAGGTCTTCACGAACTGGTTGTAGATGTCCACGGTGTCGTCCTCGAGCTTCGCGTCGAAGGGGAAGATCGCCTTCACCTCCTGCCCTTTCGTCACCTTGTCCGCCGGCTCCGTTATCGGCTCGCCTCCCAGTTCCTTGATGCGCTCGGCGAACATCTCGGCGTGGCGCATCTCGTCGATGGCGATGAGCTTGATGTTCGCGGCCAGCTCCCCGAAGTCCATGTTGTCCAGGTTGTAGTGCTGGTTCATGTACTGGTAGATGGCGTGAAGCTCCATCGCGCGGGCGCGGTTCAGCGCTTCCAGAACTTTCTGCTTCCTTTCCTCGCGTGATCCTTGTGACATAATATCTCACTCCTCCGTATGATATTCTGAATGCACCACTTCACGCTTGCATGAAAAGAAGAATAAAGCAAAGCCTTTTTTGGCTCAACGCACTCGTTATGCGATCAATGGCACCCGTGGGACTTGCCGCACGGTTCCCCCCTGCCGCAGCAGGGAGTGTCGCTCCCGCACGCGGTGGTGCGCGGCGCCGCGGCGCCGCCGCCCTTCATCATGAAGCCGCTTCCCCCGGTGATGATCCTCCTGACGTTTCCCCCGCACTCGGGACACTCATCGAGCGGTGCGGCGCTCATCGCCTGCCGCGCCTCGAACCGGTGCGCGCAGGAAAGACAGACATAGTCGTAACTTGGCATGATGTTTCTCCTTAAAAAACTAACGGCAACCACAGAGGCACGAAGGTATAGAGAATATTGTAACAAGTAACAGCGATAGAAACTGTAATCGCGGAGACGTGAGAGAACCTGCTGGCCTTCAAGAGATTGCCACGGTCGCTGTCGCTCCCTCGCAATGACATGCTTCCCGTTTTTCTTTTCCGATGCCATCTTATATAATCGGATGAGCACCAACCCTCCGTGTCCTCTGCGCCTCTGTGGTTGCCTTTGCCTTTCTCCGCGATCTCCGCGTCTCCGGAGAGGTAATTCTTAATGGTCGCAGGCGTTGGGGCCCGTGGCCAGGCGGTTTTCCAGAAAGTCGGTCACCACCTTCTCGGGCGTTTCCGCCGGGGCGCCGGTGATCACGGTGATGCCGCGCTCCTGGAAGAGGCCCACCGCGCGCTGTCCCACGCCGCCGGCGATGACGCACTTCACTCCCTTCTCGGCGAGCCAGCGCGGAAGGAGCCCCGGCTCGTGGGGCGGCGCGTCGAGATTCGTCTTCGCGGTGATCTTCTTTCCCTCGGGATCGACGTCCAGGAGGGCGAACGTCTCGCAGTGTCCGAAATGCATGCAGAGTTTTCCGTCAGCCATCGGTATCGCTATCTTCATATCGTTACTCCTTTCATAATGTTTTCAACTATCGACTCGAAGGCCCTGAAGGCCGCCGTATCTTTTTCGCCGCCGCCGAAAGGCTTTCCGGCGTCGCCGTTTTCCGCGATGTTCGGCTCGATGGGTACGCGCCCCAGGAAGGGAACTCCCATCTCCTTCGCCATTGTCTCGCCGCCGCCGTTCTTGAATATGGGCGTCTCCTTGCCGCAGTGCGGGCAGACGAAGCCGCTCATGTTCTCCACCACTCCCAGCACCGGCATGTTGAGCTGCCGGCAGAAGCTGATGGACTTGCGCACGTCGGTGATGGCCACGTCCTGGGGCGTGGTGACCACCACGGCCCCCGTGGGGTTCTCGATGAGCTGGCAGACCGAGAGCGGCTCGTCACCGGTGCCGGGGGGCGAATCTATCACGAGCACGTCCAGGTCCCCCCAGGTGACGTCCTTGAGGAACTGCTTGATGACGCCGTACTTCAGCGGCCCCCGCCAGATCACCGCGCTGTCGGCGCTTTCCAGCATGAAACCAATCGACATCACCCTGATGCCGCCGTTCGTTTCCACGGGCAGCAGCATGCCGGAAACGCTCGCCTCCAGCCGGGAGCCCTCCAGGCCCATGAGCTTGGGCACGCTGGGGCCGTGGATGTCCACGTCCAGCAGTCCCACCTTCAGGCCGCGCGCCGCAAGCGCGGCGGCCATGTTCACCGCCACGGTGCTCTTGCCCACGCCGCCCTTGCCCGAGAGGACCACCACCTTGTTCTTTATCCGCCCCAGGTTCTCCTTGAGCATCCGCTCCTCGTCGGCCTTGCTCATGGCCTGCGCGGTGTCCGCGGCCGTTGACGCCGGCTGCTTCTCTTCGTCTTTTTTCTTTCCGAACATGTATCACTCCTTATCCTGATGATTGAGTTTCATTCCTTCCCGTGGATTCTCCTGAAAGCGCGGATATATATCCGCGCTTTCAGGAGCTCCCGTGGCGCCACTCCATGCCGCTTTTCGTGGAGGTTGATACCGGCGTCTTTTCCCCGGTTGTGTATTTCTCCGCCCAGCCTGCCGTCGCGCCCGCCGGCGCATCGAAGGCAGGTATGAACGGTTTGATGTCCAGGAGCGGAGTCCCGTCCACCACGTCGATACCCGCGACGTGAAGGCAGTTTCCT
>JAGODF010000343.1 GCA_017998375.1 Spirochaetota bacterium | reverse complement strand
GCGTGTATCCGAACATCCCGTGGAGGCGCTGCATCTCCGCGTCCGACAGGGCGTCGGCAGCCTCACCCTTGAACGGTATCTCTTCGATGTTGATGCGGTTCCTCTCAACCCATTCCCCGTAGGGCCTGCGGTGCGCGATATCATCCTTAATCTCCGCGTCGGGGATGATGCGTCCTTCCCGCGTGTCGACGAGAAGCAGCTTGCCCGGCATGAGCCTGCCCTTGTATGCGACCTCCTCCGGCCGGAAGTCCTGCACCCCGACTTCCGATCCCATCACAATGAGATCGTTCTTGGTGATAACGTAGCGCGAGGGCCGAAGGCCGTTGCGGTCGAGCGTTCCGCCGACGAAACGCCCGTCGCAGAAGACCATGCTCGCCGGCCCGTCCCACGGTTCCATGAAAGCGGCGTGATACTCGTAGAAGTATTTCAGGTCCTTCGAAATCGGGTTCTTGTCGTTCCACGATTCCGGAATGAGCATCATAAGCGCGTGCGGCAGCGAGCGCCCCGCCGCGACCAGGAGTTCGAGTGCGTTATCGAACGACGCGGAATCGCTTTTCCCCGGCTCGATGATCGGCAGGATTTTCCCGATATCGTCCCCGAACACGTCCGATTCGAAGAGCGACTCGCGCGCCGCCATCCAGAACCGGTTCCCCTTCAGCGTGTTGATTTCGCCGTTGTGCGATAGAACACGGAACGGCTGGGCGAGGTCCCAGGAAGGAAAGGTGTTTGTGCTGAAGCGCGAGTGCACCATGGCGATGGCGCTGGTCATCCGCTCGTCCTGGAGGTCATGGTAGTAGCCGCGCACCTGGCCGGGCATCAGCATACCCTTGTAGACGATGGTCCTCGTGGAAAGCGTTACGATGTAGAACTGGCGGGCACCCTTCAGCCCGGAGTTTCGAATTTTATTCTCGGCGCACTTGCGGACGATATAGAGCTTTCTCTCGAGCCTGTCCCGCTCCATGCCGTCTTTTCCCGCAACGAAAAGCTGGCGCACCACGGGCTCGGACGCGCGCGCGATATCGCCCAGCACCGCGCTGTTCACCTCGACGCTTCTCCACGAGACGACGCGCAGCCCCTCCTCATCGATGGTCTTTTCGAGAATGCGGCTGCAAGCCTCCGCGTCGCCTTCATCTTTCGGAAAGAACACCAGCCCGGCGCCGTACGCACCCTGCTCCGGAAGCCCGCTCACCTCATCCCGGTACAGCTGGTGGGGCATCTGTAGCATTATCCCCGCGCCGTCGCCGGTCTTGTTGTCGGCGCCCTCTGCGCCCCGGTGCTCCATCCGCTCCAGGACCTCGAGCCCGCGTTTCACGATGTCGAAACTGCGCTTTCCCTTAATATGTGCGACAAAGCCTATCCCGCACGAATCATGCTCGTGTTCCCATCGGTAGAGTCCCTGGTTTTCCGGAAACTGTCCTGTCATATATGGAGCTCCTGCTCGATCCAGCCTTACGCGATTCCAATGATAATGCTATCACACCGCGCGTGTGGCGCAATGACTATATTAGTGATAACCTCTTTTCCGTTCAATAAAAAGCGGAATGCAGGTGTTACGCATGTGTAAATTCTGTTACTACAAATTCATGCCGGATATCGATACTCACGCCAGTCGACATAATCATGCAAAAGAAGGGTTTGATACGTGCTCGTTCAGCAATTTCAGTTTCAAAAGCTCACTTTCGCCGTGACAGCACCATCAAACAACTCAATTTCTACGCGCCTTTTCTGGCTGATTCGAAAATGTTACATTTGTGTAAATTTTAATGGACAGCTATAAATACTATTAGCGATACTCCTGTAGTATTCTTCCATGTTGCTACACTATATTTACTCAATGGTACATATCACCAGTTAAAGGTTACACAATGCACGAAATACTATCAAACGAATTAATCAGCCCGAACACGGGTAAGATGGTGGTCAAGGCCGAGTACGTTGCCGCCCACCGAAAAGCGGGTCAGTTCATCATCCTCCGCATCAACGAGAAGGGCGAGCGGATACCGCTTACCATCGCGGACTCCGACCGGGAGGGCGGCACCATCACCCTCCTTTACCAGGTGGTGGGGAGGACCACCACGCTCCTGTCGGAGATGAAGGCCGGCGAATCCCTGCTCGACATCGCGGGACCGCTGGGCCATCCCACCGAGGTGAAAAAGTACGGGACCGTGGTCTGCGTCGGCGGCGGCATCGGCGTCGCGCCGGTCTACCCGATATCGTCCGCCATGAAGAAGGCGGGAAACAGGGTGATAAACATCATCGGCGCGCGGGAGAAGCACCTGCTGATCCTCGAAAGCGAGCTTACGGCCGTGGGCGATGAAACCCTCGTCTGCACCGACGACGGGACGCACGGCAGGAAAGCGTTCGTCACCGAGATCCTGAACGAGATCATCGCGCGCGAGAAGGTGGACCTGGTGGTTGCCATAGGACCCGTCCCGATGATGAAGGCCGTCTCCGAGCTTACGAAACAGAAGGAAATCCCCACGCTGGTGAGCCTCAATTCCATCATGGTGGACGGCACCGGGATGTGCGGAGGATGCCGGGTGTCCGTCGGCGGCGAAAAGAAGTTCACCTGCGTGGACGGGCCCGAGTTCGACGGACACAAGGTTGATTTCACCGAACTGATGACACGGCTCGGCTCCTACCGCGATGAGGAAAAGCTTTCGATGGAAAGCGACCACACATGCAAACTTGACGGGGTGACCGGCCATGGCAGATAGAACACCGAGACAGAAAATGAAAGAACAGGACCCCAGGGACCGGGTCCACAACTACAACGAGGTCCCATTCGGGCTGAGCGACGAGCAGGCTGTCATCGAGGCGGAGCGCTGCCTCCAGTGCAAGAAACCCACCTGCGTCGAGGGATGCCCGGTACGCATCGACATCCCCGCCTTCATCAAGGCGATCGCGGAAAAGGATTTCCTCAAATCGATCGAGATCATCAAGCGTACAAACTCGCTGCCCGCCGTGTGCGGGCGCGTCTGCCCGCAGGAGACCCAGTGCGAGGAGCGCTGCGTGCTCAAGAAAAAGTTCGAGCCGGTCGCCATAGGCTACCTGGAGCGCTTCGCCGCCGACTACGAGCGCGAGCGCGAACGCCTCACCGGCGTCACTCCCGGCGCCGACTCAGGCAAGAAGGTCGCGATCATCGGCTCGGGTCCGGCTGGCCTCACCGCGGCCGGCGAGCTCCGCAAGTACGGGCACGATGTCACCGTCTTCGAGGCGCTCCACAGCCCCGGCGGCGTGCTCGTGTACGGCATCCCGGAGTTCCGTCTTCCCAAGGACATCGTCCACTACGAGATCGAGGCGCTCAAGAAGCTCGGCGTGAAGGTGGTCCTCAACCGCGTCATCGGCATGTCGGAGACTATCGACGACCTGATGCGCCAGGGATTCGACGCCGTCTTCATCGGCTCCGGCGCCGGCCTTCCGCTCTTCCTGAACGTTCCGGGCGAGAACCTGATCGGCGTCTATTCGGCGAATGAGTACCTCACCCGCGCGAACCTCATGAAGGCGTACAAGTTCCCCGAGTACGACACTCCCATCATCAAGGGGAAGAACATCGGCGTGTTCGGCGGCGGGAACGTCGCCATGGACTCCGCCCGCACGGCGAAGCGTCTCGGCGCGGAGAACGTCTACATCATCTACCGCCGCACGGAAGCGGAGCCTCCCGCGAGGGCGGAGGAGGTCCACCACGCGAAGGAGGAAGGCATAATATTCAAGCTGCTTTCAAATCCGACGCAGTTTTTAGGCGATGATAAAGGCCGCCTCCGTGCGGTGGAGTGCCTGCGCATGGAGCTGGGCGAGCCCGATAAATCCGGCCGCCCGCGCCCCGTGCCGGTGAAGGGCTCCGAGTTCATCACCGACATCGACCTTGCGATCATCGCGATTGGCAACTCACCAAACCCGATCATCCAGAAGACCACCCCGGGGCTGGAGCAGTCGAAATGGGGAACCATCATCGTCAACGAAGAGAACATGCGCACCTCGAAGCGCGGCGTCTTCGCCGGCGGCGATATCGTCTCCGGCGCCGCGACGGTGATCCTCGCCATGGGCGCCGGCCGCAAGGCGGCCCAGTCCATGCACGAGTTCCTCACGACCGGGCAGTGGTGAGTTAAAGCACGAAGGCGACGAAGCGCTTCG
>JAGODF010000031.1 GCA_017998375.1 Spirochaetota bacterium | reverse complement strand
GCCGAATTCCCGCGCCTTCATCTCCGCCAGCGCGTCGTCCCCGTTGACGTATATCCTCCGCGCGATTGCCCGCTCCTGCGCGAACCTGTCGGCGTTGATGATTGAAAGCGTCTCGATGTTCTTACGTGTGATGATTTCATGCGCACGAACAAGCTCACGAAACGAGAAGCGCGACACGTCGAGGAGAATGATCTTCGCGCGGGTTTTCCGGGAGTATTCGCGCGCCGCACGGTACTCGGCCGGAACATCGAGATACCGCAAAGCGTTCGCAAGCTCGGACGACATGTCGACGCCCATCTCTCGCGCACGGCGCTCCATGATGCGGCGGTATATCCGCCCGATAGTTTTCCGAAACAAAAGCGAGAAGCGACTCACCTCCAGGAGGATGATTCCCGGACGCGCCGCCTCCAGGGCGACCACCAGCCGGCGCTGTCCCTCCGGGGCTATGTGCGAGGTGCCGAGGAATAGGAGGTAATTGTTGGAATATAAGTATTCCATATTTATTATTATCATTGGAATCTGCCCGGATGGTAATAGTGTTGTCCATGCGGAATATCAATGAACTTATTATAAAAAAAGAAAAAAGTTGACATTGGTGAAAATTTACATTATTTTAATAATGATAAAATTAAACAAATACAATATTTTCTCTGGCTGTGTGTAAAATAAATTATTGGAGGATGTTTTCATGAAAAAATTATTTTTCGCGTTGATAATTATGCTTCTCGCCATTCCTGCATTTGCGGCGCCCACCCAGAAGGGTAATTTTGTGATAACATTGCCCTTGGTCGAGTGGTCGTCCGCCGAAGGAGATCTGTATGAAAATGCAGAGGGAGACGGATGGACATATTTAAGCCTTGGCGCTTTGGGATATCAGGCACAGATTGAGTGGTTTGTCATTGACGGCCTTGCGATTGGGGGCGTGTTGGGTTATGAAAGTGCGGAGCGGGGTGATTATTCAATCACAGCAACAACCATTGGTCCCATGGTATCGTATTATTTCCAGATGGACCAGCTTCTGATCCCCTATGCCGGGATTGGTTATATCTACCAAACCTGGGAGGATGATGATGGAGTGACTACCGATGAAGGGACCTCAACAACTTTAAGGTTAAAACTTGGATTAGCGTATATGCTTGGGAATAACCTGTCGCTTTTCGGTGAGTTTTCATATGATATGGATGAAGAAGAACCCGATGGCGGTGAGTCGGTTGATGGTACCGCGATGACCATAACTGCGGGCATTAAAGCTTTCTTCTAAAGCTTTAGAACTCTGTTGTTCCCGTAACGGCCAGAGATTGTGAATCATTTACGAGGGGGCGAAAAGCCCCCTCTTTCTTTATTTAATCATTCTGAAATGGATATGTCTTCATAACAGACGCATCTGTTAAAAACGGCCCCGAGGGATCGCCTTTTTGAATACATTTCGTGAGAATGGAATATCAAGTCAATTATAACTTCCTGATTCTGATTTTGTTTTCTTCCACCACCGTGAAACAATGCTCTTTAATGTTTTCGACTGTCATTAGGGTCTTGAGGATACGTTCGGTGATATGAGATACGGATTCGGGTTTGAAACGCAACAATATTACACCGGCAACCATCCTGTTGCCCTGAAATACGAGTTCACCGAAGTCCTTGTCGAAAGTGAGGACCAGCGAGCCGTTCTTGGCTGCCAGATCCAGGATGTCGATGTCTTCAACACCGGGATTGCTCTCGGTTATGGAGAGTACGGTATATCCCGCCTCCCGAAGCAGCGAAATAACCTTCAATGGTATGTTTTCATCGGCGACGATGGCGGGCTTCAGATCATCAATACCGTTTCCTGTTTTATTACGGACGAGGCATATTCCAGGCAGGCAGAAATGTCCGCTTTAGATATCTGGGGGTAATTTTCGATGATCGATTCAACGGTCCAGTCGTTTGCCATCAGCTCGAGAATGAAATCGACCGACAGCCTGGTACCTCTAATGATCGGTTTCCCGCGTAAGATGTTCTCGTTGAATGTGATGTGCTGTTCCCACATATTGTCCTCGCTGGGGGAAAAATACTGAGTTTGTAGAAAAAATCAAGAAAAAAAACATGATTCTCTGGCGTGAAGGCGCGCAAATGCTTGCGCGCCTTCACGCCAGGTGGAATCCAAACAGGCGGCGATAATTATCAAACAGGCGACGATCATGATCGTCGCCTGTTTGGGACACGCATCCATAACAAAAAAGGCGGCCCCGAGGGACCGCCTTTTTTGCCATCCTCTTTTCAAGATATCGCGACTTCCTTTTCATTCAAGACGCTGTCCAGTGTTCCCAAAACGAATTCTTTCGCGTCAAACACTTCAATCAGAACGGGTTCATCGTCTTTTGTAAAATGAACGATTATCTGCCCTTCGTCTTCCGCGTGCTCGATCGGTTTGTCCGATAATTCTATGAGGAGGATGTCTTCCGTTTTGCTATATCTGATTTTTTTCATATCTCGTTTTTCTCCCCGGGTACATTGTTATTATCTTCATGTTCCCCGATTCTTTCTCGTACACGACGCGGATTACATGATCTGCGTCGTGTTCTTTCTGAGCAACCATGCGTCCGGCATATCCCTCGTCTATTCTTTGTGGATTACTGACTACATCAATAACAGACTCTTTGGTTAGCGTAATGCCATGCTTTTTTAGGATTTCTATTTTATCCAAAGCGTGATCGCTGAATGTGATAGTATCTTTCATCGATTTCAAAGGGAAGATGCTCTTTATATGGAATCACGTTCACTCGAGACGTATTCCTGAGCGTCAATTCCCTTCCATATGTCGGTTCCTACGCCCTTAATTTCAAAAATCGAATGGGCCTTTTCCGTTTCATCGGAGCGCAGATCGTTGACAAGCCGTATAAGCAGGGCTTTCTTTTCCGCCGCCGGGAGTTGTGAAATTTCATCGTATATTTTCCTTACTGTGTTCATGTTCATTCCTCTTGCTTCAAAGTTAATGATGATTCGTATAAAATCAAGAAGAAAACATAGCCCCCGTTCCGCTGGCACAAATCCTTCCACGATCACTTCATCCGCGATGATCGGGACTTCGTGCACCACCTCCGGTACATCGCCCGCCATCGTGAGAAGCACGGCTCCACGGGGCACGTGTGGATCGCCGGCACGTGACGATGCGCGGATTTCCCTCCGGCAGAAGCGCGGATATCCATCCGCGCCCCTCCGGCATGCGCACCGTGCCTTCATGGCACATGGACCGCGCCTTCGTGCATGATGACCGCGCCGTTCTCCGATCATATGCCCGCATCCCCGAGAAGCATCCCCGAGAAAGCGACGATATATATCGTCGCCCTCTTCCGGTGTGCATAGCCTTCGTGCAGTATGGGGATCGCACCTCTCCGGATGCATGACGCACTCCGTCTACGATGGTGTGCGCTCCTCCGTCATGGATGCGCGGAATTCCGTCATGCAGCGCGTAAGCGCTTGCGCACTTTCTGAGAATGTTATTCGCACCTTTACCGGGAGCACCGAACCGCAAAATCAGAAATGGTATGAGAAAAAGATATCTGTGATCGTTTCGTGTGAGACGGCCTGACTTTCCATCGGGCATATAGGAACCCTCGCCTGCAACACATGGAATTCCACTGAATTCGATGATGACCTGGAAACCCTGTTGTTATAATTCCCAACATGCCTGTACGAATAATACATGTCGCCGGCCGTCGCGAGGACCCATATTCCCGCAGAAATATATGTGGCGGTGCGAAGCGTCGAATTGTTTCTCAGAGGGTCAGTACTTCCCGATGAGTCGGAATCGGATGATTCACTGTTTGAAGTGCTGAAAATTTGGGGAAGAATCACGGACAGGGGAAGCAGCATGGAGAGCGACTTGAGTGCCACGAAAGAAATTCCCCACGCGTTATATTCCACCATGAAACTCCCGCTGGTGATGGGTATCAAAGAGAGGCGTGCAGCCCTCCGGGGATCGAGTGATTGCTGTCCGGGCGAGGATTTTGGTACTTCAATCTTTTTTTGCTCGTGTATACTGCTTTCAGTATAAGGACGTATTTCGATGATATCCGCAACTTGAATGGTTATCTCGGCTGTTTCTGTGAGGTTCTTTCTTACGACGCACTGTACTGCGTCTTTTTCAACGATGTGTCCGACAAGGTGCGGTTCTTTTTTTAGTTTAATCGTTACTTTAGCCTTATACGAATCATCGTTGATTGTGCGAATAACCAGATTCCGCGGTATTTCGACTCTGAGGTTGTTTGTCTTTCGAATGGTAATGGTAGAGTCATTCTTGTTCTCGATTATGCCTTCAATAATGCTTCCGTCATTGATGAAGACGGATTCCGCCAGTAAAGCTGTCGGGAGGAGAAGCATTAATAGAATGTAAGCACTTTGGATAATTTTTTGTTGATGCACGGAGTACTCCTTGTTGTGTGGTATTATGATTTACATACTTCTTGAAATTATTAATGCCTGCAATAAAAAAAGCGGCCTCTCGGCCGCTTTTTTTGAAAGTATTTTTCGAAAAATTAGATGGTTGCGAAACCAAAATTGTAAGTGGCGCCGAATCTGACAAAGCTACCACCGACAACGACGAATTTGTTCAAATGAGTAATGCCTGCATATCTGAAACCGGCATTGCTGACATCATAACGATTGTAGTCGGCATATACCATTGATTCCACTTCGACAAAGGCATTGACGTTTTGATAAACTTCTGCGCTGAAGCCGAGCACATATCCGTAGCTGACTCCGGAAGTTTCAAATTCAATTTTTTCTTTCGCCCTTGTCTGCTGGCCGCCAAGATACGCCGCTACTCCACCAAATGCACCCTTGGTGGCATCACCTTGCAGTGCTCCTGATGCTACAATAAGTCCCCCTGCATATCCCGTTGAGGAAGACATATAGGTTCTGCTGAGTTCAACAGACCATCCACCAGATACCCAGGCCATTGAAAGACCGGCATAAGCATTGAATTTCTCGCCTATCGGCAGATTGAGTCCAACAGTAATGGGGATAATCAAATGTGAATAATCCCAAGTCTGTGATTGCTTTTGGCCATCTCTCCCCTTCCAGGTCGTTTCTCCACCACTAAATTTCATGGCATAGTTTAAGCCGGTTCTGGCGAAGAGGTAACCGAGAAAATCGTAGCGTACTTGCAGTTGAATGTCCAGGGCGGTCATCGCACCATTTGTCTTAACATTCGAAATGGTACCTTTTTTTGTGAATCTCTCAGTGAGTCTTCCGCTTCGACGAGGGTTAATTCGTCCATGTGGCCGCCAATTACGCCTGCTCCTGAGGGTATGCCGTAAGCTGAAGTAAAACCAGCAGCCGCACCACCAACGTTTGTTTCCAGAGCACTCGCTGCCGCAGATGAGATTCCTACATTCTGTGTTAAACCATCATCACATATAGTGCCACCGAGATTTCCAGCATTGCCCATCAATCCAAAGCCTATACCAGCCGAAAGGCCCTGTTTTGCCATCGCCGGAGCGCCAAAGCTCATCGCTACCGCAAGGGCCACAAGAATAAAGAGAACTTTCTTCATGTGTACTTCCTCCTAAAATTTTTTTACCGCTCACTGCGGAATTATGCGCTACTAAATGCGCGGACACTGCCGCGCATATATCAACGCCGCGTTTCTACTACCCCTGCGGCGCCAATAGTCTGTGTATGTGGTATTTTTTTGTACGCACCCTTTGATTGGCTTCTAACGTCTTCTCCGTGACTGTGCGCGTTGACGAACGTCTGTAGTGCGCTTGCAATCTCTTTACCGCCGTACGCCTGAACCGTGGAAGATCCTGTATTCAATACGTTCCGACACTGCAAATTATACTGCAAACTCTGTATGTATATGTCGCTTTAAGTCTATACTAATTTACAATAAAGTTACAATCTTTTATGGAATTGTCAAGCCTTTTTGCGCATTTTTTCCGTCCCGCCGGACCAGGGTGAGCGGGGGTTCATTTCTCGAAGGCGCGATTGGCCAATCGCGCCTTCGAGAGAATTCAAAACACCTTGAGCACAACCATGGTAATGTTGATCACGATAAAGGCGATTCCGATCGCCCAGGTGAGGGTGGAAAATCGCTTGTCCATGTGATGAATGAGGTCATCAAAGCGCTTGTCCATGGCTTCGAAACGTTTATCCACGGCTTCAAAGCGCTTATTGGTAGTGCCAAGCATATCATCGAAACGTTTATCCACAGCTTCAAAGCGCTTGTTTGAGTGTCCCAGCAGGTCATCAAACCGCTGATTGACGGCCGCGAATCCCGCGTTCATCGAATCGATGGCCCGGGTGATGTCGGCGTGCTGCTGGTCCAGGCGGCTGGAGTGCTCGCCCAGGCGCGATTCGTGGTCTCCCCAGCGGGCGAAACCGCTGTAGAGAATATCTGCGAACTCGATGATCTTCTCATCGCTCTGTGTCTTCACGGTGTCCCGTATGACGCCGGTAAGTACGGATTTGGGTATCATGCCGCCATTTTCCTTCAATTGATGCGCTTCCTTGCCCATAAGATAGTCTCCCTTGCCTGGTATTTCAAGCATTATTCCTCGGGGATTAGTACGATTTTCGGGCAGGCGACATTAAATAATTCTTGGCGGGATCAGAATTTTTTCTATCAATGAGTGATTATGGATCGCTCATCCTTGAGGGGATTCAGCGTTTTGATCGCAAATGGATGTCCGGTACCGCATCCAGTGCCTTGGCAATGCGACGTATGAATGAAAGCGATAAATTCCGGTAATTGCCCGACTCTAGGCGCGCAATGGCGGGTTGCGAAGTGCCCGCTTTTTGTGCCAGCTCCGCCTGGGACATGCGGCGTTCCATCCTCAGGCGGATTACTTCCCTGGAAAGTGAGAACTCTTCTTCGAGGGCATTGTATGCATGCTGAAAGTCCTTTACTTTGAGCTCTTTATCCAGTATTTCATCGTATGCATATGCTTTGATTTTTCCTTTTCTAGTCATTGCTGTATTGCTCCATTATCTTCACGGCTTTCTCGATTTCGGTCCTTTCGGTTTTCATCGATTTCTTGATGAATCCCGAAGTGATAACGAATATTCGGTTACCCTTGTGGAAATAGAAAAGCCTGCAAATATTGTTTCCCTGTTGAACTTTTAATTCAAATAATCCTTTGACGCCAGCAATCTTTTTAGAGTGCGGTTCTTTCAGAAAAGGACCGAATTCTTTCAGGAGCTCAATGGTCCTGAAAGCTCTTGCGCGAAGCTTAACGTCGACTTCCTTGAGAAAATCCACCGCTGGTTGAAGAAGGATCACCTCATATTGCATAATTCAATATATCAAATTTGATATAATCGTCAAGCCTTTTTCGCTTTTTTCTCGTCATGCGGGACCGGTGGTTCACCCTCCGAAGTTGAGTCTCGGTATGCGTGGATGCACTTTTAAGGCATTCTCATCAGGATGGTAACGTCTTCCGAAATGCTTTTTCAATCTCTGAAATATCCGTTTCCGCGAGCTCGCCGCTTTTTTGGAGGATAAGCCCATTGTCCAGCGTGAAGAGCTTCATCCTCGCGACGCACGGTTTTTTCAGGCCCGATTCCGCGTATCTGGTTATTGGAACATCATGAAGCCAGGTGCTGTGGGTTGCGCTGGTTATCATCATGAGTATCGTCGCGCCGTTCCGTTCGTTGAATTCCGTGGATGATATCACCAGCGCCTTCCTTCTCTTGGATTTCGGCAGATCGCTGAAAGGAAATGGCACTTCGACAACATCGAAGGGCTTATAAATCGTCATCGTCAGTGCCGTTCCATTCCGTGAGGGTGCTTTCTATTGCCTGTGACCATTCTTTGTCGATTTTCTGGATTTTCCTGAGCTTCACTTCGCTTCCTTCGATCAGGTAGCCGATTGTATCGCCTTTGTCGAGGCGTAGCGCCTTGCGGACTGAAACAGGTATGGTGGTCTGTCCCTTTTCAGAAATTGTGCTTACGGTATTTTTCTTCATGAGGTAAAATCTCCATAAATCCTTACTTCTTTACAAATGTACATCTTACCATGGTGATTGTCAACTGAATTGTATTTCGAGAGGGCTTGTACGCACCGAAGGGGCGATTGGCCAATCGCCCCTTCAATGTTGGGGGTATTCTTAAAACACCTTCAGCGCCACCATGGTGAGGTTGATGATGATGAAAGCGATGCCGATAGCCCAGGTGAGTATTGTAAAGCGTTTATCCATGTTGTGGATAAGATCGTCAAAGCGTTTATCAACCGCCTGGAAGCCCGCTTTCATTGATTCTATTGCGTGTGTGATATCGGCGTGCTGCTGGTCCAGGCGGCTGGAGTGCTCACCCAAGCGCGATTCGTGGTCCCCCCAGCGCGCAAAACCGCTGTAGAGCAGATCAGCGAATTCGATGATCTTTTCATCACTCTGGGTCTTCACGGTGTCCCGTATGACGCCTGTAAGCACGGATTTGGGTATCATGCCACTATTTTCCTTTAATTGCTGTGCTTCCTCTCCCATAAGATAGTCCCCCTTTCGTGGTATTTCAAGCATTATTCCTCGTGGATTAGTACGATTTTCGGGGATGGGAGATTAAATTTTTTTCATGATTTGTTGGATTTTCTTGAAAGCGCATCCCGGCATGCCGCGGACGCGCTTTCACCAGAGTGGGATCGTTTTCCTGTTTGCGCCAGGCGACAATTGCAATTGTCGCCTGGCGATGGGTGAGCCTTACTTCGCGAGCATCCCGCCGTCGACGGGGATGATGGCGCCGGTCATGTAGTCGGACGCCTTCGACGCGAGGAACACCGCGAGCCCCTTGACGTCGTCGGCCTCGCCCATCCGGGGGATCGGGATCGTCATGAGCATGGCGTCGCGGAAGGGTTTCGCCTCGGGCTTGTCGAGGTAGCCCATCATGTCGGTGTGGAAGAAGCCCGGCGCGATGGCGTTCACGTGGATGTTGTAGCGCGAGAGCTTGATGGCAAGGTTCATCGTGAGCAGGTTGATGGCCGCCTTGGACGAGTTGTACGGCACCGCCGGGTGCGCCTCCTCGATCGAGCCGCGGAACCCCATCACCGACGAGATGTTGATGATCTTCCCGCCGCCCTTTTCCTTCATTATCTTGGCAACCGACTGCGTCAGGATCCAGACGCCGCGCACGTTGACCTGGAATATCTTGTCCCACTGCTCCAGGGGGAAATCCAGCGTGGGCGCGCCCCAGGTGACGCCGGCGTTGTTCACCAGGATGTCCACGGTCCCGAACTCCTTCATGGTGACGTCCACCAGGTTGAGAATATCGTCCTTGTTTCCCATGTCGCACTTTACCGGGACGCACTTGACGCCCAGTTTCCGGATATCTTCCGCCGCCTTCTCGAGCTTGTCGATCTTCCGCGACGCGATCACCACGTTCGCGCCCGCCTCGGCGAGCCCCGTGGCGATGAATTTGCCTATGCCCCTGCCGCCGCCGGTGACGATGGCGGTCTTCCCTGATAAATTGAAGAGATCCTTGACGTTCATGCGTGCCTCCTGGGATGATTTCGTTGATGCTTTCAATGGAAAGGGGGGGGTGATTTTTGTCAAGAAGGAAGAAAGGGAGATATATTCGCGGGGAGGATGCCTGCGGCACCCTCCCCGCACCCCTCCCGCGCGCAAATGCACAATTGCAGTTCCCCTGAATTTTTTCTCCGCGCTCTCCGCGTCTCCACGTGAAAAAATGCAGTTGCTCTCACCCCCACCCGGCCTCCCCCCTCAAGGGGGAGGGGCAAGGAACCTCCGTGTCTCTGTGCCTCTGTGGTTGCCTTTAATAGGGCGCAGGCACGCCTGCGCCCTATTGTGCCTCGGGGATGCGGTTGCGCATGTAGATGCCTATCAGGTACTGCTCGGTGATGATCTCGTCGCCCGTGAGGCCGTAGAGCTCCTCGAAGACGGCGCGGTGCTCCCGGAGGAAATCGCGGGCCGCGTTTTTCGAATCGGAGCCGAAGAAGGCGCCGTAGTACTCCAGCGCCGAGCGCAGGTCGCGGCTGAACTTCAGCACCATGCTCTTCATGAAGCTGAAGTCCTTGAGCGTCATGACGGTCTTCAGGTCTTCCATCAGGTAGTAGTCGTTGTGGAGCGGGTTCGCGGTCCGCATGAAGTCGTCGTACACGCCTTCCATGTCCTCGTCGTGCAAAACCGTGCCGGCGAAGAAGAATATTCCCTCGAACTGCAGCGCCCTTTTGAACTCGTCCACGCATTTCCCCATGTCGAGGATGTCCAGGTAATCGGCGCATATCAGCATGTCCGCCTTGTAGTAGTCCACCGGGAACTGGTGGAAGTCGCCGTTGATGATGCTGATGCGCTTCACGGCCTCGCTGGTGCCGTGTTTCATGAGGAATGAATTTATCAGCGCCGCCGAGGGCTCCACGGCCACGATGCGCGCCTTGAAGTTCTCCGCCAGTTCCGCCAGGAGCTTCCCCCCGCCGATGCCCGCCTTGACGATGACCGCCGGGTTGTAGGTCTTCACAGCGTCGAAAAGCCGGTCCTTCAGCGCCTCGTAGCGCACCTGGGGCTCGAACACCAGGTTCTTGCTCATGTCGAAGTTGATGAACTTCACCACGTCGGTCAGTCGGCTCATGGGGTCTCCGTGTTTTTCTTGATGCCTCCGGGGGAGCGTGCACGATTCCCCCGAAGCGCCCCGTGAAGGCGCGAATATATATTCGCGCCTTCACGGGGGATTATTTCAATCCATTTTTTGTATTGACATGGATTAAGTCGCATTAAATATTCACAAATCTGCTTGATTTATGGGCGGAACGGCCATATTTTGGGGATGATGGATATTCTCTCTCACATAAAACAATTTGTCACCGACGATGACCTTGCGCACATCGCCCGGCACGAGGATGTGTCCGTGGAGCACCTGGAGCGCGGCATCGCCGACGGCGGTATCGTCGTGGTGAAGAACCGGAAGCACGCCATCAGGCCGCTCGGCGTGGGGCGGGGCCTCTCCACGAAGATCAACGCGAACATCGGCTCGTCCCCGGACTTCTTCGACATCGACGTGGAGATGGAAAAGCTCCGCGTGGCCATCGAGGCCGGCGCCGACACGGTGATGGACCTGTCCACGGGGGGTGATATCGCTCTCTTCCGCCAGCGCATCATCCAGGCCAGCACCGTGCCGCTGGGCACCGTTCCCATCTACGAAGCTGCCGTGGACATGACGCGCGCCAGGAAGTCGCTCATGGAGATGACGCTCGGCGACTTTCTCCGCGTGATACGCCGCCAGGCGGAGGACGGCGTCGACTACATGACGATACACTCGGGCATCACGCGCGAGTCGCTGGAGTCGCTGCGCTCGCAGGAGCGGATCGTGGGCATCACCAGCCGCGGCGGCTCCATCATATCGCACTGGATATCACATAATAAGAAGGAAAACCCGCTCTACGAGCATTACGACGATATCCTCGACATCTTAGCGGACTACAATATCACCATCAGCCTGGGCGACGGACTGCGGCCCGGCTGCCTGCACGACGCGAGCGACCGCGGCCAGGTCCACGAGATGCTGGTGCTGGGACGCCTGGCGCGCCGCGCGCGGGATAAGGGCGTGCAGGTGATCATCGAGGGGCCGGGCCACGTGCCGCTGGACATGATCGCCGACAACATGCGCCTGGAAAAAAGCCTCTGCGACGGCGCGCCCTACTACGTGCTGGGGCCGCTGGTCACCGACGTCGCGCCGGGCTACGACCACATCACCTCCGCCATCGGCGGGGCCATCGCGGCGGCGAGCGGCGCGGACTTTCTCTGCTACGTGACGCCGGCGGAGCACCTGCGGCTGCCCACGGTGGAGGACGTGCGCGAAGGGGTCATCGCGTCGAAAATAGCGGCGCACGCCGGCGACCTGGTGAAGCGCCGCGGGAAGGCCATCGGCTGGGACAACGAGATGTCCACGGCGCGCCGCGACCGCGACTGGGAGGCGATGTTCCGACTTTCCATCGACGGCGAGCGGGCGCGCAGGTTCCGCGGGGAGATCCCGTCGGAGTCGGACCAGTGCTCCATGTGCGGCGAGTTCTGCGCCTACAAACAGCGCGGGGAATGATTTTTTACCGGAAGGCGCGTCCCGGCGTGCCGGGGACGCGCTTTCTGAATACGGGCGCGTCCCGGCGAGACGGAGACGTGCATTCATCATGTGCGGAGGGACAGATGTCCACGGAAGATGTCGTATACGACTCGTACAAGGAGGAGCGGGACCTTGTGCTTGAATACAACCAGGTGAAACTGGATGATATCAGGCTCGTGAACATCATGGGCGTGGGCGTGGACAACATGACGCGCGCCCAGGCTGTCGTAAAGGTCATGCGGATGATAGAGACCGGCGGGGTCCATCATATCATCCCCCTCAATCCCTACAAGATACTCAGGATCAAGGCGAACAACGACCTGAACCTCATCGCCAACAAGGCGGACGTGCGGCTCGCCAGCGGCGCGGGCGTCTGCTGGGCGTCGCGGATGCTGAAGGATCCGCTGAAGGAGCAGGTGCACCTGATCAGCTTCATCATGGACCTGGTGCGCATCTCCGAGATCAAAGACTTCACCATCTTCCTGGTGGGCGGCAAGCCCGAGACGGCGGAGAAGGCGTTCTTCAATATAAAGAAGTCGTTTCCCAAGGTGCGGATCGTGGGGCGCCACGGCGGCTACTTCACCGAGGAGCGGGAGAAGTCGGTCATCGAGGCCATCCGCAAGTCCGAGGCGAACATCGTCCTGGTGGGGCTGGGCTTCCCGAAAGAGGAGAAGTGGATCTACCAGATAAAGAACGAGTTCAAGAACGCGGTGTTCCTCAGCGTGGGCGGCAGCATCGACATCATCTCTGGCGAGATCAAGAAGGCGCCGGCGTACTTCATGGAGCGCGGCATGGACTGGTTCTACAGGATCATCACCCGGCCCTGGAGGATAGGCAGGCTCTTAAGGCTGCTCTACTACTATATGTACTTTCCGATCAAGCGGCTCTTCCTGTGACATCCCGGGACCGGCAGTGGTGCGGACGCGTATCCGCGCGCCGGCCGGTCCCAAAAAACAAATAATTCTTGATCATTTTGGCATGATATATAGTATACCCTGCAAACGGGCAGTATCACCATGGAAAACGACACCATAACGCGCGACAGGCTCGAGTACCTCGAGCGGCAGCTGCACAACCTGAGCAAGCTGGTGGAGATCAACGGCATCATCAACTCCACCCTCGACATCGGGCGCCTGCTCCATATCATCATGGAGATCATCAAGGACATCATGGAGGCCGAGGCCAGCACGCTCCTCCTCTTCGAGGAGGACACGCGCGACCTGGTGTTCAAGGTGGCCCTGGGCGAGGCGGGCCGGGAGCTCCAGGAGCGCTACCGCGTGAAGCTGGGGCAGGGCATCGCCGGCTGGGTCGCCGAGCAGCGGAAGGTGGTCTACATCAACGACGTCTACAACGACCCGCGGTTCGATCCGAATTTCGACAGGAAGACCGGCTTCCGGACCAGGTCGATGATCTGCGCGCCGCTTCTCTTCAAGGGCAAGCTCCTGGGGGTGATACAGGCCATCAACCCGCTGAAGAAGGAGCGCTTCGACGACGAGGACGTGATCCTCTTCAATGCCTTCGCAAACCAGGCGGCCCTGGCCGTGCAGAATGCGATTTTTTTCCAGAACGCCATCGAGGAGGAGCGGATCAAGAACGAGCTCGACGCCGCCCACACCGTGCAGGGCTCCCTCTTCCCGGAAATTAACGTCACGCGCGACGGCTTCTCCATCGCGGCGCGTTCCATCTTCGCCAGGGAGGTGGGCGGCGAGTTCTACGACGTCCACTTCTTCGACGGCGCGGCGGGCATCGCCCTGGGGGACGTGCATACGCGGGGGATCCCCGGGGCGCTCCAGGCCTCCATCGTCAACGGTGCGGTAAAGTCGCTTGGCGGCGTGGGGGGGCACCGGCCGGTGTACGTGCACGACAGGCTCAACGAGCTCATCCGCTCGAAACTCGGCCTCGTGGACAACGTGTCGCTCTTCTACGGCGTCCTCTCCGGGAGCGGGGGAACCCTGGACTACGTGAACTCCGGGATCGCCTACCCGATCCTGGTGCGCAACGGCGTGGCGAAGTACATCAAGATTGGGGGCAAACCCCTGGGCGGCGGCGAGATGGCGCTGAAAAAAGTGAAGGTGAACCTCCGGAAGGGAGACTACTTCATCATCATCACCGACGGCATCATCAACCAGAAGAACCGCAACGGCATACAGCTGGGCCTTAAGAGGATCATGGATTTTCTCGGAGGCACCTTCGGTTCCCCCGATGACGTGGTGAAATCGCTCTTCGCCTTCGTGGACGATTTCACCGAGGGCCTCGAGAAGAAAGAAGATATTTCCATCATAGCGTTGAACCTGAACTAGCGGCCGGTGGGATATGTCAAACTACGTGTCGGTCATCTTCTGTAAGAACTGCAATTCCCGGTACGTCGAGGTCACCGAATGGCCCGAGGAGAACACGGTGGAGATATACTGCCGGTCCTGCCAGGCCCGCGACCGGCTTTCCCACTTCACCCTGGGCAGGTGCCGTGTGACCAACACCGAGCTCCAGAACGCCCGCGACACCCGCGCCTCCAAAGGCAAGCAGCAGAAGACGAAATAGCCGTAAAAAAGTCTTGACAATGATCTCACCCGAAAAATAGTGATTTCGTTTAGAGGGCGATTAGCTCAGCCTGGTTAGAGCGCCTGCTCGACACGCAGGAGGTCACTGGTTCAACTCCAGTATCGCCCACAAACGTCCCGCCGGGCGGCTGTTGGTGGTGCGGCCTGGTGATGATACACAACGATCATCATCCAGCATGAGAAAACCTCACAATGCCCTGTGAGGTTTTTTGTTGCCGGCGCGAAATCCTGATATATGGTGATGCCCGTGAGCGCTACTATTACACTTACTCTCCCCGATTCATCGAAGATCTCCGTCGAGAAAGGCGCCACCGTGCACGACGTGGCCGGCGTCATTTCGAAAGGGCTCCAGAAAGCAGCCCTGGCGGCGAAAGTGAAGGGCCTCCCCGTGGACCTGTCGTTCCGCCTGCAGGACGACGCCCCCATCGAGATCATCACCTTTGCGAGCGACGGAGGCCGGGACGTGTTCTGGCACTCCGCCTCGCACCTGATGGCGCAGGCGGTGAAGCGCCTCTTTCCCGGCGCGAAGTACACCATCGGCCCCTCGGTGGACAACGGCTTCTACTACGACTTCGACATGCCGCAGAACCTCGCGCCCGAGGACCTCGAGAAGATCGAGGCGGAGATGCAGAAGATCGTAGCGGAGGACCTGGAGGTGGTCCGCGAGGAGATGGATCGCGACGCGGCGGTGAAGCTCTTCGAGTCGAAGGGCGAGCCGTACAAGGCGGAGATCCTGAAAGAGCTCGAGCCCGGCACGGTGTCACTCTACAGGCAGGGTGAGTTCGTCGACCTCTGCCGCGGGCCCCACGTTCCCCGGACATCGTACCTGAAGGCGTTCAAGCTCACCTCCATCGCCGGGGCATACTGGCGCGGCGACGAGAAGAACAAGATGCTCCAGAGGATCTACGGCGTCGCCTTCCCGGACGCGAAGGAGCTGAAGAAGCACCTGGTCTTCATCGAGGAGGCGAAGCAGCGCGATCACCGGAAGCTGGGCAGGGAACTGGACCTGTTCTCCATACACGAAGAAACCGGCGCGGGCCTGGTGCTGTGGCACCCCAAGGGCGCCCGCCTGAGGAACATCATCGAGGATTTCTGGCGCCAGGAGCATTACGCCAGCGGGTATGACATGGTTACCACGCCGCATATCGGAAAGTCACAGCTCTGGGAGATAAGCGGACACCTGGATTTCTACAACGAGAACATGTACTCTCCGATGGATATCGACGGCCAGGCGTATTTCACCAAGCCGATGAACTGTCCCTTCCACATCATGATGTACAGGAACAAGGGATGGTCGTACCGCGAGCTTCCGCTCCGGTGGGCCGAGCTCGGCACCGTCTACCGGTACGAGCGCAGCGGCGTGCTCCACGGACTGCTCCGGGTCCGCGGATTCACGCAGGACGACGCGCATCTCTTCGTGCGCCCCGACCAGATGCCCGGGGAGATCGACCGCGTACTGGCTTTCTGCCTCAAGATGCTCCGGTCCTTCGGTTTCAGCGAATTCAAGGTCTACCTGGCCACGAGGCCCAGGGAGAAGTCCGTGGGAGACGAAGCGATGTGGCAGGCGGCGATCAAGGCCCTGAAGGAGTCCGTCGACAGGGCCGGCATCGCCTACGAGCTTGACGAGGGAGGGGGCGCTTTTTACGGTCCCAAGATCGACATCAAGATAAAGGACGTGCTGGGCAGGGAGTGGCAGTGCTCCACCATCCAGTTCGACTTCAACCTCCCGGAGCGCTTCGACATGACCTACGTCGATTCCGAAGGCAAGAAGCAGCGGCCCTACATGATACACCGGGCCCTCCTTGGCTCCCTGGAACGCTTCATCGGCATCCTCATAGAGCATTACGCCGGGAAATTCCCGCTCTGGCTGTCGCCGGTCCAGATCATGCTGATCAACGTGAACGACGATCTGGCGGAGCACACCCGGGGCCTGGCGGGGACGCTCGTCGCGGCCGGCGTGCGCGCCGAGTGCGACCTCCGCTCTGAGACCCTGGGCTACAAGATCCGCGACGCCATTGCGAAGAAGGTGCCGTACATCGGGGTCGTGGGGGCGAAGGAGGCGGAGGCGGGGGTGATATCGCTCCGGAAACGGGGCGAGAAAGACTCGGTGACGGTCTCCATCAACGATTTCGTGGCCCAGGTCCGAAAGGAAACGTCGGAATTGAAGTGACCTGCCGGAAAAAACTTGACAGATGGCCGATTTTTTGTTGATTTATTACGGCGGTAATTCATTCTGGCGCCGCTACTGGCGCACATAGCAGCCGACGAACGTACTCCTACCACGAAGGGTGTGGCCGGTGGCTCTCCCGGACAGAATGAAACAGGCCCCGGATTTGTGGTGTTTTTATCATTAATGGGCACAGGGAAACCCGCCGCAGGCTGAATCCGGCGGGCAGTAAGGAGGGAGCTATAGAAAAGTACGACTCAAAGAAATTCCGGATCAACGAGATGATCAGGGCCAGGGAAGTGCGGCTGGTCGGCGGGGAGGAGGGACCGAAGGTCATTCCCCTCGAGGAAGCGATCAGGATGGCCCGGGAACAGGAACTGGACCTGGTGGAAATATCGCCCAACCAGGACCCGCCGATCGTGAAGATCGTCGATTTCAGCAAGTTCCGTTTCGAGCAGCTCAAGAGGGCGAAGGAAGCGAAGAAGAAACAGAAGGTCGTCCACGTCAAGGAGATCAAGTTCCGCCCGGCCATCGATTCACACGATTTCATGCACAAGGTGAACCACGCCAGGGAGTTCCTCGAGGCCGGCGACAAGGTGAAATTCACCATCATGTTCAGGGGGCGCGAGATCGTCCACAAGGACCTGGGCTTCAAGGTGATGGAGAACGTCCGCAACGAGCTGAAGGAAATGATCCAGATAGAAAAGGACGCCTCGCAGGAAGGCAGGAACATCACGATGGTGGTGGCGCCGAGCGTGGCGGTGAAGAAACCGAAAAAACAGGATGCGTAGAGCGAGGAACGCGAGATGCCAAAACTTAAGACGAACAGCGGCGCGAAGAAGCGCTTCAAGGTGACGAAAAGCGGGAAGGTGAAGAGGGCCAACGGCTGGAAGAGCCACCTGCTGGAAGGCAAGAAGTCCAAGCGGAAGAGAAGCCTCGGAAAGCCGAGCATCGTCACCAAGTCCGACGAGAGCCGCGTGAAGAGGATGCTGCCCTACGCGTAAGCGCGCGGGACGCGGGTATATGAGAATGGAAAGCGCGAAAACGTTTTCGCGCCTCCGCCGAAGAACACAACTTTAAGAGGTACGTGAGATGCCACGAGCGACAACCGGAAGGATACACCAGAAGAAGAAAAGAAAGGTGATGAAGGACGCCAAGGGGTTCAAGGGCGCCCGGAGCGTGTTATACAGGACAGCGCGAGACGCCAGGCGGCGCGCGCTCCAGAATTCCTACATTCACAGGCGCAAGAAGAAGGGCGATTTCCGCTCGCTCTGGATCATGCGCATCAACGCGGCCGCGCGCCTCTGCGGCATCTCCTACAGCGCCCTGATCAGCGGTCTCACGAACGCGGGCGTCACGATCAACAGGAAGATGCTGGCGGACGTCGCCGTGAGCGACCTCGCGGCGTTCAAGCGCATCGTCGAGTCCGTGAAGGGAAAAGCGGCCTGACGAAGGCGCCTGCTTCCCGGCGGCGATGACCGCGCGAACATTTCTTTTAACCTGCATAAGCGCCACGATGATGGCGCTTATGCTGTTTTTTGCCCGCCCCCTCGCGGCGGCGATGCCCCTCACGGAGACCATCTGCACCATCCCCGAGGGGGAATTCGAACTCCTCGCGGGCGCCTACCTGGTCCGCACCGGCGAGCTGTACCGCGGGGAGCGCCTCGCCATCGGCTTCGGCGTGCTGGACGACCTCTCGGTCTGGTTCACCGCGGGATACATCCACCGGGAGACCGGCGGCGACGACTCCGGCATGGGCGATTCCTTCCTTAAGATATGGTACTACCTCGGCGACGCGGCGGCACACAGGCTCCACGCCGGACTCGCGGCCATCGCGCGCATACCCACCGGCCCCTCGGCATACGACAGCTCCCGGTGGCACAATCTTTCCCTGGGGGCGCACGAGCTTTCCCTGGGAACGGCGCTCCAGTACGAAATGGCGCGGATTTTTCTTCACGGCAGCGCGTTCTACATCTTCCGCCAGGGCCAGGGCGAGGATTTCTACGGCGGTTTCAGCGGCAACGTGACGGAGAAGGACGCCTGGGCCGCGGCTTTCGGCCTCAATCCCTGGCGCGAAGGGACGTTCCTGCAAGGGGGACGGCTCGCGAACGACTACGTCTCGGCGTCCCTGGCGGTGAACACTATCATCCTCGATCGCCTGGTTCCCTTCGCCGAAGTGTACGTATCCCACCGGGTGCACCGCCGCGAAACTGACAATGACAGGCTTCCCCTGGAAGGGGCCGGCGTCAATCCCGTCCTGGCCGGCGCGGGGTGCCGATATTTCGCCGGCGGCGGCTACCTGGAACTGTTCGCGCTCGCCTCCCTGGTGAGAAAAAGCGGGTATGTCAGGGAGATCGCGGGCGTTTCGGCGGGGCTCTTGTTCTGAAACGGGAAGGGTGAAGCGTCCCCCGGGACCGTCTTTTTTTACGGACAATCCCTTGATTTATTCCAATTTAGTGGTTTACTTTTATCAAGGGCGGATTTATACTGATGTGCAACGGTATTTTTCTTATGTAATCCCGGCGGATACTATCCGACAATAGTACAGGTAAGACATGGTTGGAGGTAGTGTATGATCACGATTCAACAGCTCGAGGAGCTTGAAGGCCGTATCATCAAGGCGCTGCAGCTGATAACCGATTTGAGGACGGAGAACGCGAGCCTGGAATCGGAGAACGAGGGGCTGAAGGCGGAGAATGAGGAAGTACGGCTCTCCATCGAGGAAAAGGACCGCGAGATCCAGCAGATCAAGAGGGACATGGAGCAGACCAGCAAGGAACTTGCCGCCCTGAAGGACAAGGAGGAAGTTCTGGAGAAGAAGCTCCTGCAGCTCCTCGGCAAGCTCGACGGACTCCAGGGAGGCGAGCCCACTGTGGCGACAACTCCCCCGCGCGCTGTTGAAAGGACCCAGCCCGAGCGCGAACTCCGCGCCGCGGCGCCCGAGCCGGAGATGGAATCCATGCCGGAGCTCGATGAAGAGCCCCGCGTGGAAACCGTGGAAGTCCGGCGCGACGCTCCCCGCCAGGCGGACGACGATATCATCATAATCGATGATGAGGCTGTCCCCGGGGACGAGGATATCGCTGTCGAGACGGTGGCGGAGGATGCCGGCCGCCGGGAGAGGGGCGCCGGAGCCGGAAAGGGCAGGGCGGCCCAGGAAGACGAGGACAT
>JAGODF010000342.1 GCA_017998375.1 Spirochaetota bacterium | reverse complement strand
ACGCCACGGTGTTCACCACGAAAACACCGGAGGCGAAAGGGGCGTCGAGGTCGTGCAGCACGGCGGTGATCACCGAATACACCGCGGCCGGCATGAAGGCCTGCACCTGGATGACCGCGCGGACCTCCGGGTTGAGCGGAAGAGCCTGGAGCACGAGCGCCGCGAGCGCGGGCAGTACGATGAACTTCAGGAGCGCCACGCACGCGTTCTCGCGCAGGGCTCCCCGGACCTCGCCGGGACGGAACGTCATGCCCAGCGTAAAGTAATAGACCCCCATGGATACGGCGATGAGCGGGCCCAGCGGGAAGGGAACATTCGGGCGCCTCACGCCGGCGGCGTGCAGCGCGACCGAAGCCAGAATGGCGTATAACGGCATATTCCTCGGATTGCGGACGAAGTCGAGCGCCATTCGCGCGAGGGCGGGCCTTCCGCGGCGCGAGGCGTCTGCGTAGGGAAACACCACAAGAAAGATGAAGGGCATGAAGTAGGCGGTGAAGATGAAGGCGAGCGCCAGCCCCCTCTCTCCGAGGAGTAAGAAGCACACGAATCCCCCCATGGTGAAGCCGTGATTGGCGAGGGACGAGGTGATATGGAACACGGTCCGCCGTCTGCCATCCAGGCCCAGCGCCGCCGCGACGGGCACGCCCAAAAGCCAGCCGGCCGCGGCGAGCAGGAGCCCGGCGAGCGGAAGGACCGCCAGGTCCGCGTCGAGCGAAAGGCCCCATGTGCTCCAGAGCACCAGTGCGGGCTCGACGGTCATCAGGTTGGCCAGGATAAGCGTTCGGGTGAAGTCCTCGGGGCGCTCAAAGCGGCGGCGAAGGGCCCATCCCGCGGCGAAGGGAACGACGATCATGAACTGGAGCAGAATGAACGACGCGGGGAGCGTCATCTCAGCGGTACCGCAGCCCCACCTTCTCTTTGACGGCGTCCAGGGTGACCGCCGCGACCGCCCGCGTTTTCTCGGCGCCCCTGGCGAGGATCTCCGCGACCGCCGCCGGATCGCCCGCAAGGCGTTCGCGCTTTTCCCTGAAGGGAGCGAAGTATTCCCAGATAAGGCCGAAAAGCTCCTTCTTGACGTCGCCGTAACCGGTGCCGCCCTTCAGATAGCGCCCGCGCAGGTCCTCCAGTTTCTCCGCCGGGGCGAAGAGCCGGTACAGCGCGAACAGGTTGCAGGTGTCGGGGTTCTTCGGCGCCTCGACCGGCGTGGAATCGGTCACGATGCGCATCACCTTTTTCTTCAGTTCCTTTTCGGTCTCGAATATGTAAATGGCGTTTCCGTAGCTTTTAGACATCTTCTGGCCGTCCACGCCGGGGATGAGCGCGATCTCGTCCGCTATGAGCGGCTCCGGGAGTACGAAGGTCTCCCCGAAGGTTCCGTTGAATCGCACCGCGATGTCGCGCGTTATTTCCACGTGCTGTTTCTGGTCTTTTCCCACGGGGACCAGGTTCGCCTGGTACAGTAAAATGTCCGCCGCCATGAGCACCGGATAACTGAAAAGGGCCCAGACGGGGGTGATGCCCCGCGCGATCTTGTCCTTGTACGAATGGCTGCGTTCGAGGAGCCCCATGGAGGTATGGCAACCGAGTATCCAGGTGAGCTCCATCACCTCGGGCACGTCCGACTGCACCCAGAAAAAGCACCGCTGCGGGTCGAGCCCGAGCGCGAGAAAATCCATCGCCGCTTCGAGCGTGTTTTTACGCAGCGTGTCTCCGTCCTGCACGGTCGTCATGGCGTGGTAGTTCACGATGAAGCAGAACAGCTCGTTGTCGTTCTGGAACTCGATCATGCGCTTCATCATAGCGAAATAATTGCCCAGGTGAAGGGTGCCCGAGGGCTGGATGCCCGACAGAATTCTCGCCATTGTTCACTCCCGAAAACCGTGCTGATAACGCGACCCCCTACCCATACCGCCGGGCCCGTCCGCGTCAATAATTAATTGCCGGAGCTCGTTTTAAAAAATCCTTTTGCATTTCACGCTCCTAACCCCTATCATACCCGTCGGGCGGAGGCGGACGTTCGTGATGTGATGGCCCGCCGCGGCCCGCCGGGGCGGACATGAAATTCGACAGACACACGATCGAGCTCATCAACAGGCTCCGCGAGGGGGTGCTTGTGCTGGACGAGCAGAAGAACGTGATCGTCCGCAACAGCGCGGCCGAAAGCATACTCGGGCTCAGGATAAAACCGCGCGACCGCATCAACATCGAGAACCTGTTCCGCTCCCGCAACCCCGAGATGTACCGCTTCCTGTTTCAGGCCTTCCAGTCGTGCGACAACCACCAGGACTACGAGATCGTCTATCACAAAAAGAGCCGCGCCGTTCGCCTTCTCGCCTCGACGTACGCCCACTGGGAAGGCAACTCGCCCCGGGAATACTTTTTTTTCATCATCCTGCGCGACATCACCGAGGTCTGGCGGCTCGTCCAGCGCGAGAAGCACCTTCTGGTCCAGCTCCGCAAGAGCTACATGGACCAGATGGAGAACCTCCGCCAGATCGCCCAGAGCGTCGCGCACGAGGTGCGCAATCCCATCGCCTCCATCGGCGGCTACGCCAATCTCATGCTGAGGAAGCTCGACGAAGGCGAAATGAGCGGAACGGATTTCGCCAATTTTCTCAACATCATCCGCGCGGACACCGAGCGCCTGCACCGGATCGTGGACCAGGTGGAAAAATATTCGGACTCGTCCGAGATCACCCTGAGGAAGGAGAACATCGTAAGCCTCTTCAGGCAGATGGTCGACTATGGCAAAAAGCTCTCCCAGGAGCACCGCGTCGCCTTCGAGGCGCCGCCCATACGCCCGGAAGAATACCTGATCTATATCGACCGGCCGCGCCTCAAACTCGGCCTCTACAACCTTGTGCGCCACTCGATACTGCTCTCGCGCAGGGAGAGCCGCCTGAAGACACGCCTCAACTTCACGCCCTTCGAGGTGGACTTCATGCTCGACATCCACACCGACATGCAGAAGGAGGAGACCCCCTTCCTCTTCAACCCGTTCTATTCCACCAGCAACCGCGAGCTCAGCTTCGACCTCGCGCTCGCGCAGCGCATCGTCATGCAGCACGGAGGCGTGATCCGCGCCATCTGGAAGCCCGAAAGCGTGCTGCGCCTGCACCTTTCCATGCCAAGGGAGAAACGGATGGACCGGGAAAGGACCGGCGCACACTGAACCCGCGGCCCGCCTCAGCCATGCGGAAACGCACTTCACACCCTTTAAAACCCGTCATGAAACGCAAAATGGTTTTGACAAGCCCGCCTCAAGGTGAGCGCAGTGATAGAAAGCGAAGGGAACCGGTGCGCGCCATGAGAATCCTCCTCGTAGAAGACGACCCGAAGGTCGCCTCCTTTATTGAAAAGGGCCTCAGGGAAGAGGGCTACGCGATCGACGTCTGCGCCGACGGTGCCGGCGGGGCGCACTGGGCCGTGGAGAACGAATACGACCTGGTCATCCTGGACGTAATGCTGCCCGGCATGAGCGGCCTGGACATATGCCGTCACATACGGGCGAAACAGCTCGCCACTCCGGTGCTGATGCTCACCGCGCGCGACTCCTCGGAGGACATCGTCAGCGGCCTCGACTCGGGAGCCGACGACTACCTCACCAAGCCGTTTTCGTTCGACGTCCTTCTGGCGCGCGTCCGCGCACTGCTCAGGCGCGTCCAGAGCTACAAAACGGCGATACTGAAGGTGGCCGACCTCGAGATGGACCCGGCCAGGCGGCGCGTCACACGGGACGGCGCCGAGATCCAGCTTACGGGAAAGGAATACGCCCTGCTCGAATACCTAATGAGGAACCAGGGCGTGGTGCTTTCCGAGGCGCGGATCATCGAACACGTCTGGGACATGAACCACGACTCCATGACCAACACGGTGAACGTGTACATACACCATCTCCGCAACAAGATCGACCGGGGGAGGAGCAGGCGGCTCATACATACGATCCGCGGAGCGGGTTTCATACTTTCGGAGCGGGAGACGGACCCGGCATGACCCACCCGGAGGAAGGCGCGCGATGAGGCTGTCGCTCCAGACCAGGCTGGTGGCCCTCCACACGGTCACGATGGCCGTGCTGGTAATCGCCTTCTTCGTTTTCGTCTACCTGAACTTTTCGCACGCCGTGTTTTCAAGCGATATTCACGACCGTTTCGACGAAAAGCTCGTCCAGTA
>JAGODF010000341.1 GCA_017998375.1 Spirochaetota bacterium | reverse complement strand
AGTACTCTAAGACAAGTCTTATAGTACTCCAGTAGTACACTTATAGTACTCTTATACTACTCTTATTATGCTCTTATAGTACTCTTAAGTCGGGCGTACTGCTCTTAGATAAGAGAAGTAAATATTGAGAACCCTAATAATAATCTTATTGCCATGAAGCCAGCTGTTATTCCCATAATTAGCATGGCATCCCGCACACGATCTGCAGGCCGTCACGGCTGCGATATTTTATGTTGACCGCGCGCTGCGTGTCTTGTATGATTTGATCTCCGGGTGGAAGACTCCCCCGGGATGAAGGACTTTCGCTAGGAGAGCAGCCCATGATAGAAGGAGTGGAGTTCACCACCGAGGAGGGTCGCCGGGCCGACCGTGACGTTACCGTGTACGCGCTGTCCACCTGCGGTTTCTGCAAGAGGGCGCTTGCGCACCTGAAGCACCACTCCGTACAGTTCCGGTACGTCTACGTGGACCTGCTCGATTTCGACCTGAAGCAGAAGCTGAAAGACGCGCTGGCGGAAAAATACCGGGAGCGCATCGTCTTCCCGTTCCTGGTGGTGGACGGCGACACCTGCGTCACCGGGTTCGTGGAAGAGAAATGGAACCAGATACTCTCACTGTGAGGCGGGACCATGGCACCCCAGAATAAAACACCGGAGCAGACCGGGACGTTCGTCTCCATGGTGGCGGAGAAGCAGGGCTGGAAGCTCAACCCGGACGCGGACTTCGTCGGCATGCTCGTCGACGGCCTCACCGTGAACTTCAACCGCTACGGATACTACTCCTGCCCCTGCCGCGACGCCGACGGCGTCCGCGAGAAGGACCGGGACATAGTCTGTCCCTGCGACTACTGCCGTCCCGACCAGCGGGAGTACGGGCACTGCTACTGCGGACTCTACCTCACACGGGAGTTCTTCGAGTCCGGGAAGAAGCCGGAGCCCCTGCCGGAAAGACGCCCGTAATCATACCGTGTACACGAGTCGTGAATTATACGCGATGCCGTGTGCATCGCCAGGAACGCGGTTGCCCGATACATGGAACGCGAGGGAAACTGATATGAAAGACAGGACAGCGAAAATCACCGGGATTATCCTCGAAGCGGCGCGGAAGGCCCGCGAGGAAACGAAGGGCGAACCGGAACCACATTTAATTAATCCCGCCGAGTGGCCCATCCAGTGCACCGTGGGGCCAGGCCTCGAGGGCGCCATCGCCTGCGAAAGCAGGATCGGCTACGTGAACGGCTCCAAGGGCTGGCTCATCTACCGAGGCTACGACATCTTCGACCTCTGCGCCCACACCACGTACGAGGAGGTATCGTACCTCCTGCTGAACGGGAAGCTCCCGAACCGGGAAGAGCTCGATGATTACCGGGACAGGCTCTTCAAGTACAGCCATCTCCCGCTCACCATGCGCACGCTGATGGGTTTTCCCGTGGAGAAAATGAACACCATGGGGGCGCTCCGCCTCGGGACCAACATGATGCGCCAGGAATTCACCAACCTGGACACCGCCGATATCACGCTCCCTGACCAGGCATCCATCGGCTCCGACGAGGACTCGATCGCCATGGAGACGACACCCCGCGGCCAGGACAGGGCCACATACGAATTCAGGAGAAAGGCGCTGGGAAAACTCGCGCGCGCGAGAAGGAAGCCCCGGAACGTCCGCGACATGGAACACGCCAGCGGCATCGACGCGAGCCTTCACCTGATTGCCGGCGTTCCCGCCATCATGGCCGCCATCGCCCGCATCCACAGGAAGCGGATGCCGCTGGAGCCCCGCCGCGACCTGAGCCACGCCGGGAACCTCCTCTACATGATCACCGGCCAGCGGCCGGATCCCGAGGAGGAGCGGATCATGGACATCTGCCTCATCCTCCACGCCGATCACGGGATGAACGCCAGCACCTTCGCCACCATGGTGGTGGCGTCCACGCTGGCCGACATGTACTTCTCCATCGGCGCGGGGATAGGCGCATTGAGCGGGCCGCTCCACGGCGGCGCCAACGAG
This sequence comes from Spirochaetota bacterium, assembly GCA_017998375.1. Lineage (GTDB taxonomy): Bacteria > Spirochaetota > UBA4802 > UBA4802 > JAGODF01 > JAGODF01. The sequence continues at coordinate 2,184 of JAGODF010000341.1, read as the reverse complement.
GAGGTGGTCCGCATGCTGAAGGAGATCGGTTCCCCGAAAAAGGTCAAGTCCTGGCTCGCGAAGAAGCGCGCGGAAGGGAAAAAAATCACGGGGTTCGGCCACCGGGTCTACAAGTCCTACGATCCCCGGGCCAGGATCCTGGGCCCCCTGGCGGAATACATGGTGGGCACCCGGAAGAAGTACCTGCCGCTCTACGAAACGGCGAAGGAACTGGAATAACAGGTGGTCAGAACGCTCGGGAGTGAAAAGAAAATATTCCCCAACGTGGACTTCTACTCCGGCATCGTGTACAGCTGCCTGGACATCCCGACGGATTTCTTCACGCCGATTTTCGCGGTGAGCCGCGTCGCGGGATGGACGGCGCGCACCATGGAGTACCTGGAAAACAACCGTATCTTTCGTCCCCGTGCCCTGTACACAGGCGATTTCAACAGGAAGGTGGACCCCATCGACAGGAGGGGGTGATACAGCCCCGGCGCGTCAACGGGCTGTCAGAATCCCGGGTCCGGGTCCACCAGTGGGCGCGTCTTTCCAATTTTGAAGCGCACCAGGAAAAGTTTTTTCCCGGGGGCGTCGCTTTCCGCGCTCCCGTGGCGGCGGAGCTTCCCGATGAGCTCGCCGTCCTCCTCCTCGGAGGTTTTCTCCAGGTAGAGGCGTATCCCATCGCGCTTCGTGCCGCTTTCCACGAAAAGAAACACGGCCTTCGGGTTTGCCAGCAGGTTTTTGCGGCTCAGCCTGTCGTTCATGATGAAAGCGATTGTTCCATCATCCATGAAATGCGGTTTCGAGTAGAGCGCCGCGTCCACGTTGCCGGCGGCGTCGGCGGTCGAGAGCACTCCCGTGCCCGTGTGGGTTTCGAAATAGTTTTTTAAATCCATGTCAGATCCCTCCAGCATACATTAACAGTATTCGGTTCGTTACGATGCCGGCGTTTCGTTTTTCCCAAGCCCTTTCAACAGGTCCGATACTTCTTCCGGTGTCGATACGGGTCTCTTACAGGAAAAGCCGGCGCACACGTGGACCGCGGCATCACCCGCATCGTCCCGGTATTTTTCCGCCCCGTGCGCCAGTCCCGCGAGGTCCCAGTCGCTTCCCCGGGGGCCGGCACCCAGGATAACGGCATGGGGAAGATAGAACTTCCTCGCCGCGTTCAGGAGACGTTCCATCGAAGCCGATCCCGGCGTCCCTGCAAGAACTATTTCGCACGGTGCCTCACGTGCAGCAAGGATTCCCGCCAGGGCCCAGGCGCAGGCCGCCGGGTGTTCCGACAATTCTCCGGGCAGGGCCCCGGCAACGCGCCGCGCTTTATCTTCCAGGTCAGTCCGCCCCGTCATCCTCCCCAGCCGAAGTAAGTTCATCATCGCCGCGGAGTTCGCCGAGGGGACGGCCCCGTCCAGGAGCTCCCGTCGCCGGAAAAGGAGATCGCCGGTTTCCCCGGCCCGCGTGGAGTAGAAGGAGCCCGACGTATCGTCCCAAAACGAAGCGATGAAAGCCTCCGTGAGCTCCATTGCCGCGCGGAGATACGACGAACTGAACGTCGCCTCGTACAGCTCGATGAGTCCCCAGGTGAAAAACGCGTAGTCATCGGCCATGGCGGGGACCGGCGCCTGTTCTCCCCGCAGGCAATGGAGGAGACTCCCGTCTTCTGCCCGGTGCGTTTCCAGGATACGCGATGCGGCCCGGGACGCGGCGGCGACCAGTGACGCATCCCCCGGAACCGCTGCGCCCTTTGCCAGGGCGGCAATCATGAGGCCGTTCCAATCCGTGAGTATTTTATCGTCCCGGCGCGGACGGATTCTTTTTACGCGCGCCTCCAGGAGGATACGGCGAGCCTCCCGGAACCGCGAGGAATCTTCAGCGCCTTCAAGGAAAAGCACATTGTTCCCGGTCAGGCGACGCGTCGCCTCGTCCCGGACATTTCCCTCATCACGCACTCCGTAGGCGCTGCAGAAACGTTCCCCCACGTCCTGGCCGAGGAGGGAGACGATCTCGCCGCGGCGCCAGAGGTAGAATCGTCCCTCCTCCCCCTCGCTGTCGGCATCCTCGGCGGCATAGAAGGCGCCGGAGGGCGCCGCGAGATCGCGAAGGACGTAGGTGAAGATTTCCCGTGCCGTGCCGGCGAATGAATCGACGCCGAAGGCCCGGTGTCCCTCGAGGTACGCCATGGCAAGAAGGGCCTGGTCG
>JAGODF010000340.1 GCA_017998375.1 Spirochaetota bacterium | reverse complement strand
GTTCTTCCGACGGTTTTCATACACTGAAAGTATACATGGACTGCCGGCCGCGTCAAACCACAATTGACGTTGTTTTGCATAAATTTTGTCATTGCATGGACTCCAGACCTGATTTAGGAATAGATTACAACTTTCCAGGGGATGGCTGATGGCAGGATGCAATTCCGATGTATTCGTTCAATAAGAAATATTCTGTTTGACAGTGGCTTTAAATTCTGATAGGAATGGAAAAAATATTCAACAAGGAGAGGTGCGTCTATGGAGTTCAATCTGGCTAATATTCTGCAGAAATCGTTTGAGCGCGGCATCAAATATCTCGTGCCGGTGCTGGTGAACACGATCCTCTGGATCGTAACGCTCTGGATACCCTACCTCAACGTGGGAACCACCATCGGGTTGATGGTCGGCATCATCACGAAGATGGCGAGGGACGAAGAGGTCGCGATGACCGAAGTATTCAAACCGGAATACCGCAAGTTCATGGGTGAATACTTTCTGGTCATGGGTTTCATCATGGCGGGAGTCATGGCGGGGATGATCTTCCTCTACATTCCGGGTATCGTCATAGCCATCGCCTGGATGCTCGCGCCGCTGTTTGTCATCGACAAGGGCATGACGCCCATCGACGCCATCAGCAAGAGCAACAACGTCACCTACGGCAAGAAGTGGACCATCTTCGGGAGCATGGTCATCATCGGCGTTGCCGGCATGATAGCTATCATTCTTGGTTCGGTAATATTTGGGATGATTCCGAAAATTGGTCCTTACTTAACGGCACTTTGGTTCATTGGTGCTTATGCTCTGCTTATAACAGTCAACATGGCGTGTATGTCCGTGATTTACGGGGAGCTGGGGAAATAAGTTCTCGCGCGGCATTCGAAAGAGCATCGAAATGCGAAACAGGCGACATCTGCGAATGTCGCCTGTTTTTTTTGTGCGCATTGTCCGTAGAGACGCGATTAATCGCGTCTCTACAATAGATTGCGGGATCATCGACGTGCCAGCCGCGCGGTCGCGCGTTATTTTCCCAGCGCCTGTATCACCCTGCCGCGCACCTCGTCGGTGATCGCGTCGTAGTCGCGCTCGCCGGGCGCTACCGGCGGCAGTATGGAGATCTCGATGGCGCCGCGGCGCGGGAGCGCCTTTCCCCGGGGCATCGCCTCGTAGGTGCCGCGGATGGCCACCGGCACTATCGGCACGCCCATCTCCCTCCCCAGGATTGCGACCGATTTCCGGAAGGCTCCCACGCGGCCATCGGGGCTGCGCGTTCCCTCCGGGAAGATCATCACTATCCTGCTTGAGCGGAGCACCGCGGCCGCCTTCTGGAGTGACTCCCGGAGGTTCCTGTCCGTGGTCAGGGTGATGATGTTGCGCCTCCCGGCGAATATCATCATCAGAACAGAGATGATGAGCTTCTGCTTGGCGATGTAAAATGTGTTGGCGATGGTCTCCTCCGGCAGCGCCAGCGCCAGTGTCGGCGCGTCCAGGTAGCTTGCGTGGTTGGGCGCGATGATGAACGGCGCTTCCGGCAGGTTTTCGAGGCCGCGGTGCGTGATGTCAAAGTAGCGCGTGAACAGCGGCCGGAAGAGGCGCACCGGCAGGCCCATGCGGCTCCTTTTCGGGGAGAGCTTGAGGCCCGCGCCCGCCTCCAGAATGGTTTTCCAGTGCGCGCCCGTTTCATCCACGCGCGTCTTCCTGGTCCGCACCAGCTCAGCCAGGTCCATCACCGTGAACTCGGCGGCGAAGTCCTCCTTCGAGAGGAGCACGCCGAAGGTCGCTTCTATGAAGGCCAGCATCTCCACCATGTCCAGCGAGTCGAGCCCGCAGTCGAGCTCCAGGTGGTACTGCGGGTAGACGGGCCGGTTCTTCTGGTCGCGGATGCGGTCCCGGAGTATCCGGTACTCGGGGAAATCCGGCTCCTCGATGGACGGCTGTCCCTTGGCGGTATCGCCCACCAGGCCGGGGAAGAGGAAGCGCTTCATCTTCCCCAGGCGCGTCTTCGGCAGCTCTTCTTTCAGCAGCGTGAAGTTGAAGATCTTCTTGTAGCTCGCGGCGGTGGAGTTGTACGCGTCTATCACCTTCCACTTGAGCGTCTCGAAGACGGAGGCGATCTCGTCGCGCGTGAAGCCCGCCAGGTCCGGGAGGATGAGCGCCACGAGCTGGCCGCGGTCCTGCATCACGGCGATCTCCTTTATCATGGGCGACATCCGCAAGATGCGGTTCTCGATCTCCTCCGGGTTGACGTTCTTTCCGTTGGGGAGGACTATCATCTCGTCCTTGCGCCCGGTGAGGTAGAGGTAGCCGTCGCCGTCAAAGTAGCCGGTGTCGCCGGTGTGGAACCATCCGCCGCGCAGCGCCCTCTCCGTCTCCACCGGCTTGTTGTAGTAGCCCTTCATCACGTTGGGGCCGCGCACCACCACCTCGCCGTCCTCGATGGCCACCTCGCTCCCGGACAGGGGAAGCCCCACGGAGCCGAGCTTGATATTGCCGTAGGGATTGAACGCCAGAAGCGGCGAGGTCTCCGTGAGCCCATAGCCCTCGACCAGGCGGAATCCCATGCTCCAGAGGTCCTTCGCCACGGTGTCGTCCATCTTCGCGCCGCCGGTGAGGAACGAGTGGACGTGCCCCCCGAAGCGCCGGTGCACCGCGCCGAAGAGCACGCGCCCGAATTTCTGGCTGCCTATTTTGCGCGCCATGCGGAAGAGGCCGCGGGTGATGAAGCTTGCGTTCACTTTTTTCATGATGCCGGTGTGGAAGAGCTCGTAGAGGCGCGGCACGCCCAGGAACATGGTGACCTTGTGCTTCTGGCACGCCTCGAGTATCGATTCGGCAACCAGGTTCTTCACGTAGACCACCGTGGCGCCGATATAGAAGGCCGCGATAACGATGCCCTGCAGGGGCAGGATGTGGTGGAAGGGGAGGAGCCCCAGGATCCGGTCCTCCACCTTGAACATCTCGAGCCTTACGAGCGCCTCGATATTCGATACGAGGTTCCCGAAGGTGAGCATCACGCCCTTGGGATCGCCCGTGGTGCCGGACGTGTAGACTATCACCGCCAGCGAGTCGGCCTCCCCCGGCTCGAGGGAGACGGGTTTCCCCTCCTTCACGAAGGCGATGTTCTCGAAGACGATGATCTCCGGCTTTATGGCGGCGCCCGCGGCGGCCTTCACCGCGGTGGGCGAGGTCCCGGCGGAGCAGAATATCACCGCAGGCCTGCAGTCGCTGATGATGTAGCGCAGGCCTTCCCCGTCGATACCGGCATCCACCGGCACGTTGACGCCGCCCAGTCCCCAGGAGGCGTAGAATGCGTAGATCCACTCGGGCCTGTTTTCCGAGAAGAGAAGCACGCGGTCGCCTTCCTTTATTGGGAGAAACGCGGCGTATTTTTCTATCTGGCCAACAAGCTCGTCGTACGAGGTTTCCCTGTCATCGTAGACGAAGGCCGTTTTGGGAAGCCTGTTGATCAGCATATGGGATTGCCTTGTGTGGTATACGTTTTCATCGGCGTTGCAATCGTAGCACGCGCCCGCGCACGCGTCGCAAAAAAATGATCAGCGGGACATGAACCCGCTTCCGAAATATACCGACAGCCCGTCCATAGTCATGCCCACCAGCCAGTGGAGCAGGAACCCGCCCCAGATGCTGCGGCTCCGGAGCGCCATGTAGCCCAGGAGAATCCCGGCGAAGAGCGAGCCCAGCGCCTCGCTGGGCGGCTTGGTGAAATGCACCATGACGTACGGGATGGCCGCGACCGGGACCGCGAGGCTCCCGATTTTCGGATAGAGCCCGAACAGCAGGAAGCCCCGGAAAAAGTATTCCACGCCGGCGTAGTAGAGGCCGTAGCAGAGCCACCAGAGCAGCAGGTAGCGGATGCCGAAGCGCGCGAAGAAAAAGAACGGGTAGGTCTGCTGGTACTCCTCCTGCCGGGCGGCCCAGAAAAGCATGGGGAGGATGATGATAAAGGCGGCCCCGAACACCCAGAGGTAGCGGGTCTGCTCCCCCCAGCCGAGGCCCGTGTTCCGGAGCCGCGCGGGGAACCCGCCCGCGCTCTCCGTTATCCTGCGCGCGACGAGGGTGAGGAGCCAGGCGACGGCCAGCGGCAGGAGGAACAGCGTGCCGAAGTGCACCAGGCAAAAGCTCACGCCCTTCACCGCGCTCACGGCGAACTGGTCCAGTTCCACGCGGTCCGCCGCGGGTCCCACCAGCCAGA
>JAGODF010000339.1 GCA_017998375.1 Spirochaetota bacterium | reverse complement strand
GTCCTGATCACCGCGGGCTTCCCCATGCCGTTGAGGACGCGGCTCCCGCTGTAGAGGATGTTCTTCATCTCGTAGGGCCGCAGGTCCGCACCCGCGATGGCGTCCGTGATCTTGGTGATGGGCTCGCTTTCGCCCGTCAGGTGCGCCTCGTCCACGAGCAGTGTCTTTGCCTCGATGACGCGCGCGTCCGCGGGGAGGATATCGCCCGCCTCGAAGACGATGATGTCGCCGGGGACGATGAACTTGGAGGCGATGATCTCGGTGTCGCCGTCGCGGAGGACCCGGAACTGCGGCGAGAGGATCTTCTTCAGCTCCTCCACGGCGCGCTCCGCCTTGCCGTCCTGTATCATCCCGATTATGGTGTTGATGAGGATCACGCCCATGATGGCGAAACCCTCGATGAAGTCCTTTATGACGAAGGAGAAGACCGACGCGGCGAAGAGGATCAGGACCATCGGCTCGATGATGTAGCCCATGAGCCTCCTGAAGAACGATTTCTTCCTGGCGCCGGTGATCTCGTTGGGGCCGTACTCCCCGAGCCTCCGGTGCGCTTCGGCATCGCCGAGCCCGCCGGGCGAGGTGCCGAGCGCCGCGAGGGAGTCCCCGGTGGCGGAGTTGCAGTGGAAAATGGGGTCATTCTTCATCGGGTACCTTCCGGGCCTGGAGATTATGGCGCTGGGACGGAGACTATGTACCCGCCGGAATTTTAGCAAGAAATTATTGAGGTCGGTCAGTGCCAGGAGCCCCAGGGATTCCACCGTGGAGTGCGCGTCACCTCGGGGCAGTCTCCGGGGAGAACGCATCCCCCGCCGCTTTCCGCGCGGAGGCGGGATCGCGAATCCGCCCCTTCGTACGTGTCCGCCAGCCTCATCAGCTGTGCGATGCGCTTTTCCGTGACGGGGTGCGTGCGCAGCATCGAGGGCGCCGGGACCTTCCTGCCGGGGAGGAAGAGCAGGTCCCAGATGCGCAACCGGTAGCGTTCCAGCTTCATCAGCGCCGACGCGAGGCCGCGCGGGTCGCCCGTGAGCGCCACGGCGCCGAGGTCCGCCTCGTATTCCCGGGTGCGCGAAAGGGCCATCTGCAGTGAGGCGCTCGCGGCGGGGGCGAGGAGGAGGATGATAAGCGCCGGCAGCGGGAGCAGTATCCCGGAGGCGAGGTACAGAGGCAGATAGATGAACAGCATGACCAGGCCGATGGTGGAGATAGCGCTAGTGAAGCGGCTGAGGCCGTCGGCGAGGTTCATGATCCTGAGGTCGCCGTGGGCAATGTGGCTCACCTCGTGCGCCAGCACTCCGGACAGCTCGCGGGCGTCCATGGCGCGCACCAGCCCGTCGGTGACGGCTACCGCCGACGATTCGCGGGTGCCCACCGAGAACGCGTTCATCATGCGGCTGGGGATGTAGTGGAGCTCCGGAACGCGCTCCAGTCCCGCGCGCTTCGCAAGCTCGCGGAGAATGCCGTGCAGGCCCGGCGCATCGGGTATCCCCAGGGCGCGGGCGTTGTAGATGCGCAGGACCATCCGGGGCGATACCTTCGGGCTTATGAAAAGCAGCAGCAGTCCCAGCGCGACCGACCAGAGCGCGCCGGCGGGGCCGGCCACCAGGTAGCCGATGGCGGCCAGCAGGAGCGCCATCAGGCCGAACAGGAGGAGCGTCTGGAGCAGGTTCCCCGCCTTGCGGAGGATGATTTTCCTCGCCGTGGTCATATCGGCCATCCAAAAGCTGTTTGGGGGATTTTCCAATTCTTTTTTTGCTGCCGGTGGTGATTGGTGAAAATACTCTTGCCAAAACGGGTCGCGGAGACGATTATGATCGCCGCCATGAGCGATTCCATTACACAGATGGTCGAGTCGTACGACCCGGCGAACCTCTTCGAAGTGCTCGCGAATTCGCACGCGCAGGTGACGCGCGCGATGGAGAGGCCGCTCCCCGCGGTGAAGGCGCCCGCGGGCCCGCGCCAGGTCCTCATGTGCGGGATGGGCGGATCGGCCATAAGCGGCGACCTCGCGGCGGACCTGCTCGGCGGGGAGCTGCGCCTTCCCTTCATGGTGAACCGCGCCTACGGCCTCCCGGCCTGGGCGGGGAGGGAGACCCTCGTCGTCGCGGCGTCGTACTCGGGCAACACGGAGGAGACGATTTCCTGCCTGGAGGAAGCGCTCGGGCGCGGATGCCCGGCGCTCTGCATCACCAACGGTGGCGCCGTGGGCGCGATTGCGGAGAAGGCGGGGCTGCCGGTCTTCCCGCTGGACCCCGGGCTCCAGCCCCGTTACGCGCTCTACTCCGGGCTCTTCACGCTGCTTCGGGCGCTTCATGCCGCGGGCGTCGCGGGCGACCAGACGGAATTCGCGGCGAAGGTTGTCACCCATCTTGAGCAGTCCTCCTCGAGGCACGCCGGCGGAGGGGAAGCCCTGGAGATGGCGCGGCGGCTCTTCGGGATGATACCGCTCGTCTACTCCGCCGAAGGAATGACCAACGGAGCGGGCCTGCGGTTCAAGGCGCAGCTGAACGAGAACGGCAAGACGCACGCCTTCCACGCGGCGCTCCCGGAGATGAACCACAACGAGATCGTCGGATGGGAGGGCGCGTCCTCCGGCTTGGCGGCGGTCTTCCTCATGGACCGCGAGTATCACCCGCGGGTGCTCCGCCGCTTCGAGGTGCTCCACGCGCTCCTGGAAGGGGCCGGCGTCGGCGTGCATGTCGTATCGGGCGGGGTCCCGGACAGGAAGCTCCGGCTACTGGACATGGTTTACTTCTGCGACTGGGTATCGTACTATATCGCCCTCCTCGGCGGCAGGGACCCCGGCGAGATCGACGCTATCGACCGGATGAAAAAGGAACTGTCGCGGCGGTGAGGCCCTCTGCCCGTCGCGGGGGATGCGCTTTTTCTTGAAAAAGAGTGCCCCCGTGGTAATGGATACTGTATCATGCGAACTGCCGTGAAAAGCCCCCTGAAAATCCTTCCCCAGCCCGATGAGATCACCTGCGGTCCCACCTGCCTTCACGCGGTGTACGGATACTACGGCGACGACGTGCCGCTCTTCCGGGTGATAGACGAGGTGCGCGGACTCGACGAGGGTGGGACCCTCGCGGTCTTCCTGGGCAACCACGCGCTGCGGCGCGGCTACGCGGCGACGATCTACACTTTCAATCTCCAGATCTTCGATCCCACCTGGTTCCGCGACGGCGTCGACCTCCGGGCGAAGCTCTCCGCGCAGGCGAAAGTGAAACCGGGCAAGAAGCTCCGCGTGGCGACGCAGGGATACCGGGAGTTCCTGGAGCGCGGGGGGAAGATCCGCTACCAGGACCTCACCATCTCGCTTTTGAAAAAGTTCCTGTACCAGGACATCCCGGTCCTCACCGGGCTTTCCGCCACGTACCTCTACGACTCGGCGCGGGAGATAGGCGCCACCAACGAGTACGACGACCTCCGGGGCGAGCCCTCGGGCCACTTCGTCGTGATGAGCCGCTACGACACGAAGCGGCGCCAGGTCCTTATCGCCGATCCGTATCGGAAGAACCCCATCTCGCGCGACCACTACTACCAGGTGGGGATCAACCGGCTGATACACTCGATCCTGCTGGGGATTGTCACCTACGATTCCAATCTCCTCATCATACAGCCGAAGTGAGGGAGCGATGGCGAACTTCATCATCGTGAACGACCCGAAAGACTGGCAGCTCGATATCCCCGGCATCGAGATCGTCGCCGCGAGCGACTACCTGCTGGGCACGGAGTACGCCGACCTGAAGGGCGCGAAAGTCTTCAACCTCTGCCGGAGCTACCGCTACCAGAGCACCGGCTACTACGTGTCGCTCCTGGCCTCCGCGCGCGGGCACAAGGCGTTCCCGAACATCGAGACCATGCAGGAGATGAAGTCGCCCAACCTGATACGGATCATTGCCGAGGACATCGAGGAGCTGGTGCAGGAGGCGCTCTCCCCGCTGAAGTCCGAGGAGTTCGTGCTTTCCATTTATTTCGGCAGGAACATAGCCAGCCGCTACGATGTCATCAGCCAGCGCATCTTCAAGCTCTTCCCGGCGCCGCTCATCCGCGCCTCGTTCACGAGGCGCTACGGCAAGTGGAAGATACAGCACATTGGACTTCTCTCCGTGAAGGACATCCCCGCCGACCACTTCTCATTCCTGATCGAGGCGGCGCAGGGCTACTTCTCGCGGTCGATCTACTCCAAGTGGCGCCGCCTCGATCAGGAA